>JBGUOX010000021.1:0-1970 GCA_045129995.1 Ruminococcus sp.
CAGCCTTGCCGCGTCCTTCGCCTTGTCTTGCGAAAAATATCCTCGCAAAATATAAGTCTACTTTCTATCAGGAATTAGTATTACGCGAGCTTGAATACGCAGGCGTTGCCGCTGTACGCGTAGTTCCATCTATCATTCTTCCAAATGTTGACGCCGCAGTCGATCAGTTGGATCGTGCGCTCGCTCGCGCCTACTTGGTCGATATTGATCCCCTTGTAGCAGGATCTTTGATAGTTGTAGCCGACGAGCTCTGACAAGCTGCTGACAGAATCGTTACATGCGCCCTCAGTAACGAGGTTGGTGTTTTGAGGAAGGTTGGATGTATCGAATCCGTTTTGATCGAGCAGCGTGCGCAGGGTGATTCCCTTGCTGCTTGCGTCGTTAGCAAGCGCTTTGATCTTGTCACCGTTGAGCGCGTCGCCGGCGAGGGTGTTGTTGAACCAGTCTGCGGTGTTTTTACCCGCGTTATCAGACCATTTTCCGTTTGCGTGGGGATTATTTGTGTGATCCAGCACGTTGAGCTTATTTCTCATAGCAATGTTTGAGTTGCCCTTGTCCAAATATATGCAGCGTGAAATATCAAAGGTCTTTTGATATGATCTCATAAAGGTGTTGGGATCGAGGACTGTTTTGTAGACAGGAGTCACCTTTATCATTTTTACTCCGCCGCTCATGATGATGCCGAGAAAATGGATGGAAGTGGTTAAGTATTTATAATACACGCCATTGATTTGCGTATCAGCGCGATCATAAAAGTTGCCGTCATTATCACGAAAGCCGCTTATTTCGGTCGAGGTTTTAACAGAATACTCAGAAACTTCTTTTATCTCGGCGGCAACGTCGTCCGCGTCCCGGCAGATATGCGCTGAAAAGTCCTTGTTGATTGCCGCCTGCGTTTTTTCGGGCAGAGCGTTTACGTAAAGCTGCGCGGAAAGGCTTTCCAAGATTGTGGCGCAACCTGCGGAGTAAGCAGACATAACGTAATCGCATACGGGCTTAGCCTTGTCTATAGCTTCGCCGCTGAGCAGGCTGGTGTTGGTGTAGTGGTTGTATGAAAGTTCAAAAATGTTATTGTTTCTGGTCATGACAGGCTGCTTGAACAGCTCGTTGAGCGAGCCGAGGACGTCCTCAAATTTAGCTCTCCATTCGCTGTAGTTACCGGTCAGGCTTGCGATCTTAGCCATCTTGTCGGCGTTGCTGAGCTTGGTGTTTACGAGCGTCTCGTCGATCTTCTTTTGCATCGCCCTTGTCTGCGACTTGAATTCGATGAACTTGTTGTAGAAGCTGTTGATGCCGAGCTCTGTGGTGAACGCCGTTTTCATCGAGCTTTCAAGGCTGTCGATCCTGTCAAACAGCTTGTCGATCTTGTCGCTGATCTCGTCTAACTTCTGAGCGGTCTGATCTTCGGTGCCGACAAAGGAATCGAGCAGTCCGCCGAGCGCCGGGGTAACGAACTTGCCCCAGCCGGTGCACTCTTCAAGCACCTTGAAGATGGTCGATGAGGTGAGGTTCTTTACCGCGTTCAAATCGCTGTCGAGTTTGATACTGTAGTCGTCGGTGATCGTCGTGCCGGCAGAAACGGTGTTTGAAGCCGCCGAAGCGCTTGTCAGCGCAACGGTGCCGACCGAACAAACGGTGATGACCGATAATACTGTTGATATGATCCTGGTTTTGATTTTATTAGTCTTTTTCATGGTGTTGGCTCCTTTTCTTTGGCTTTGTTTTGGGATTTTGTTTTCGTGTCCCCTTGACTATGGCTATATCATAACACCGGTTTCAGGCAAATACAATCTTCAAAAAAGCCGCTGTTTGTCTACATTTAGACGTTTTTTGGGTCAAGTGTCTGCTTTTAGACGGATAACCAACTAATTGTATGGAAAAATAAAAGGCTCTATAATAAATGTTGGGGTAACAAATAGAGCCTACTAAAAAGAAAAATAAAAAAAGTTCAAAAAAGTAGAGCATATTTG
>JBGUOX010000022.1:0-7474 GCA_045129995.1 Ruminococcus sp.
CGCCAGCCTTGCCGCGTCCTTCGCCTTGTCTTGCGAAAAATATCCTCGCAAAATATAAGTCTACTTTCTATCAGGAATTAGTATGAAGCCTTTCGCGGTTGTCTGACGGCTATATAAAAAAACCGGGTTTCGTATGTTGCAATGGTACGGTAAATATGGTATTATTACAATAATTATATGTTTATAAAACAAGCCCTGTTTACAATTCATTTTTAGGAGGAAACATCTGATGACAATTACAAAAACAAAGGATGGCACTAAGCTTACGGTGGCTGTCGAAGGCGAATTAAACACCAACACCGCTCCCGAACTGGAAAAAGAATTTGAAACCTGCCTTGACGGGATTACTTCGCTGGTTATTGACGCTGAAAAAATGGACTACATATCCAGTGCGGGCTTGCGCGCGCTGTTCGGCGCTGCCGAGGTTATGCAGGAAAACGGTGATATGTGCGTAATCAATTCAAACGATGAAGTCAGGAACATTTTTGAAGTAACAGGCTTCGTTGATATTATCGACGTAAAATGAAGAGCTTAGAGATACCTGCCGAAAAAACAAGGCTGGCTGAGGTGATTGACTTTGTCCTCGGCTTTGCGGAGAAACTCGGTTTTGGGAAAAAGGAGCTTTTTCAGTTAAGACTCTGTACCGAGGAAATTTTTGTCAACATCGCGAGCTACGCGTATGAGCACGGCGGCAGAATCACTGTAACCGCGGACGGGAGCGAAAACCCTCTGACGGTCACGTTGTCGTTTATTGACAGCGGTATTCCTTTTAATCCTCTGGCTAAGCCCGACCCGGCGAAGGAACGTCCCCTGTCACTGGCGAAAAAGGGAGGACTTGGGATTTTTCTTACAAAGAAGTTCACGGATGAGATAAGCTACGCGTACCGTGACGGAAAAAACATCCTGACAATCAGGAAAAACCATAATGTTAACGGAGAGCGGCCATGAGTAAAGCACCGGTGAAAAAAAGAAAAAAGCTGACTACAAAAGCAATTCTCGGCTTGATTTTTGTTCTTGCTTTCATCGTCATTTTTGTCTGTATCGGTATCACGTGGCGCTATATCGACGATTTTGATGACAGTCACTACGGAACCGCCTTTACGCTGACCCACACGGCGTCCGAGTACATTGACGGTGAAAAGGCAATCGAATATTACAAAAACGGAAAAACGGACGCTTACTATCAGCAAGTGCAGGACTTTCTCAAGCTGCTGCGGTCGGAAGGCGAGTTAGACCGGCTGTATGTTTTCGTGCCGTCCGGGAATAAGCTTGTAACTATTTGGGATACCGGCAGCTCCGGCGGAAACGCGTTAGGCGTTGGTCAGACCTTTGAGGGAGAATTCAGGGAAATCGCAATGAACGCCTTTTCCGGTAATACCGAGGAGAATGTTTATCTGGACAATTATGACGGCTCCAAGCTGGTTGTTACCGCGTTTTCGCCTGTTTGCGACAAAAGCGGCAAACAGGTAGCGCTTGTTGCCAACGAGTTCAAGGGCGAAAACATCATATTTAAGATTTTGGATTTCAACCTTGCCGCGCTGACAATTGTATTTGTAACCGGTATCATCCCGATTTTGATTTTTTACAAAAAGACCAAAAAAGGCGTGTTGATGCCTATCAAGCGTTTGAATTCCGCCGCGAAGGAAATGGTGGCGGATTTGGAGTCGGAGAATTCAGCTTCGCCGGATATCCATACCGGTGACGAGATTGAGGAGCTTTCCGATTCGTTTGAACAAATGAATGTGGAGCTGCGCGATTATATCAGACAGCTGAGACTTGCGACCGCCGAAAAGGAACGTATCGGCGCGGAGCTGAATATGGCTAAGGATATTCAGGCGGCTCAGCTTCCGAGCGCTTTCCCTGCTTTTCCCGAAAGGAAGGATTTTGACATCTACGCGCTGATGACCCCGGCGAAGGAGGTCGGCGGAGATTTTTATGATTTCTTCCTTGTCGATGACGATCATCTCGCTATGGTAATTGCCGATGTTTCGGGTAAGGGAATCCCGGCGTCGCTGTTTATGATGATTTCAAAAATTCTTATCAAGAACCGCCTGAAGGCAGGAGACAGCCCGTCTGCGGCGCTGGAAAAGGTCAACAACCAGTTAATTGAAACCAACAACATAAAGCCCAAACAGTTCGTCACCGTATGGCTTGCGGTGCTGGAGCTTTCAACGGGAAAGGGAAATGCCGCCAACGCGGGACACGAGCACCCGGTTCTCAAACGGGCAGGCGGCACATATGAGCTTGTCGAGTACAAACACTCGCCGCCGGTATCCCTGCTCAGGGGACTTCGGTTCCGCGAGCATAGCTTCGAAATGAAACCGGGCGACAGACTGTTTGTATATACGGACGGCGTTGCTGAAGCGAAGAACAGCGAACGCGAGCTGTTCGGCACAGACCGCGTGCTTTCGGTTTTAAACAGTGATAAGGACGCTTCTCCGCAAAAGACGCTGGAGAACGTCACAAACGGCATTAACGCTTTTGTCGGAGACGCCGAGCAGTTTGATGATATAACGATGCTCGGTTTCGCTTACTACGGCTCCGAAGCAAACGGCAACGGCATATAACGGCATTTGTATCACATTCCATACACAGAAAACTTCCGGGAGGATAGATATAATGGCAGAAAACAAACGATTTGCAAAAGCGTCTTGGGCGATTATGGCGCAGCTGCTCAAGGTGGATAACTTGGAGGAGGCGCTGTCGGGCAGCTTGGATATCATCGTTAAAACGCTGAACAGTGAGGCGGGAGCGATTTGGCTTCTTGACCCCAAGACCGACAGATTGTCACCTGTTTTCCATATCGGTCCCGCCGATATTTCCAACATCAGCGTGGAGAACGGTCTGGGAATCGAGGGTATAGTAACTCAGACGGGTAAATCAGTGTTCGTGGAGGACGCCGCGACGGACACCCGTTTTGACGGCACGGTGTTTGACGACAACGACCTGGTTACAAAAACGATGATTTGTGTACCGCTCAACAACACCCATGATATAATCGGCTGCGTTCAGATTGTTAACAAGCTTGACGGTACGCTGTATGATGAAGAGGAAATGCAGCTTTGTGAGCGCATGGCTTCCCTCGCGGCAATCACGATTGACGAAAAAGGTCTGATTGTTGATTTGGAGGAGAAAAAAGAGCTCCTCGCCACACTGCGCAACATCACCAAGGAATTTCAAACAGGAGATACCACGCTCAAGGTTTTGAAGGGTATAAACCTCGATATTTACAAGAACGAGTTTATCGTTGTGCTCGGCGAATCCGGCTGCGGTAAATCTACGATGATGAATATCGTAGGCGGAATGGATTTTCTGACAACAGGCGAGCTGACTATCGAGGGAAAGGATTTTTCACATCCTTCTGACGACGAGCTGACTAAATACCGCCGCGATTACATCGGCTATATCTTCCAGTCTTATAACCTGATGCCAAACCTGACGGCGCTCGAAAACGTTGAATTCATCGCCGAGCTGGCTAAGGATCCGATGTCATCAAAGGAAGCGCTCGCCAAGGTGAATATGTCGCAGCGCGAGAACAACTATCCCGGACAGATGTCGGGCGGTCAACAGCAGCGCGTTTCAATCGCGCGCGCAATCGTAAAAAAACCCAAGCTTATTCTTGCCGACGAGCCTACCGCGGCGCTTGACTACACCACAAGCATCGAGGTGCTGCAGACTATCGAGGATATCGTCAAGACTCAGGGCACTACCGTTATGATGGTTACGCATAACGTTGAAATTGCCAAGATGGCGGATCGTGTTGTTAAGGTGCGCAACGGCAAAATTGCTTCCATAAAGAAAAATATGCATCCGCTTCACGCCGAAGAGTTGGTTTGGTAAGGCGGGAAAGGGATTCATTATGAAAAAAACACAGGTTAAGGACGCGGCGCGCAACATCAAAAAGAACCTCCTTTCGTGGATTTCCGTTGTTTTCATCGCGGCAATGGCAGCGTCGTCATATCTCGGGATTTGCTATTCCGCCGCGTCGATGAGAAACGCGGGTGACAGCTTTTACCAAAGAACGTCCTACAGGGATTTTGAGGTCACATCGTCGCTGCTCCTGACAAGCGGAGATATTGACGCGCTGACGGCGGATAAGGATGTAAAGGACGTTGAAGGAATCTGTTTTGCGAACGCGAAAATCAACAGCGGAGATATTCACGAGAATATTAACATCGTTTCCGTAAGCGAAAGAATAAACATACCGGAGCTTGCAGAAGGAAGCTTACCGCAAAAAGCCGCTGAATGCGCGGTTGAGCAGACTATCGCGGAAAAACTCGGATACAAAATCGGAGACAGCGTCACCGCCTGCGATGAACACGGTGACACACCGAAGTTTTTGAAGGGTAAGGAATATAAAATCACGGGTATTGTTATGCATCCCGATCACCTCGCAAAGCCGGATTTCGCTCCCGGAAACCGGTATATTCTGGTTGCGCCCGCCGCTTTTGACGATGAGCAGCTGGACGGCTGCTTTATGAGAGCCGAAATTGTGCTCAAATCCACCGACGGCATGAGCCGTTTCAGCGACGAGTATAAAAAGAATACGGACGCCGCTAAAGAACGTCTTAACGCAATCGCCGGTGAAAGATCGTCACTTCGCACCAAAGAGATTAAGGATAAGTATCAAAAAGAAATTGATGACGGTCAGAAAAAGCTTGACGAAGCGAAGGAAAAGCTGGATAAGGGCAAAGCGGAGCTGGACAAAGGAAAAGACGAAATCAGCAAGAATGAAGAAAAGCTTAAAAACGCGAAAACGGAGCTTGACAACGGCAAGCAGACGTTAGACAGCTCAAAGTCAGGACTGGACGCCGCTCAAGGCACCTTGAGCAATTCCAAAAACGTGCTTGACGCGGCTGAAAACGAGCTTTACACATCTAATCAAAAGCTTGCGTCCGCAAAATCAGCGCTTGACGCAAACAAGAAAAAGCTTGACGCGGCAAAATCCGAGCTTGACGCAAACAAGCAAAAGCTTGACGAAGCTGAAGCGGAATTAAACTCCTCGAAGGAGTTGCTCGACGCCGCCGAACAGGCGCTGAATGAAATAAAGAGCGCTTCGCCCGAAGAGCTTGCCGGGCTTACGCCTGAGGAGCAGGCGGCTTATGAAGAGATTGCGGCGGCTGCCGGGGAGCTGTATAATCAGGGCTTGGTCAAGTATAATGAAGGAAAACAGGAGTTTGACGCGGGCAAAGCCAAATACGACAGCGCTTTGGCTCAGTACGAAGCCGGCAAAGCGAAGTATGACAGCGCCTTGGCGCAGTACGAGGACGGCAAAGCGAAGTATGACGCCGGGGCGGCTGAGTATTACTCGGGCCTGGAGCGTTATGAGTCAGGTCTTGCGGAATATAACAGCGGAAAAAGTCAGTATGACGAAGGCGTCGCAAAATACGAAGAGAATAAAGAAAAGTACGAAAAAGGGGTAAAAGACCTTGAGAACGGCAAAAATACACTTGCCGATAAAGAAAAACAGTACAACAAGGCTGTGGAGGAATATAAAAAGAATGTTCAAAAGCTTGACGACGCAAAAAAGAGTCTTTCCGAGCTTAAGGACTGCAGCTGGTTTGTTTTTGATATAGGATCCAACGGCGGATATATGCACCTTTCGCTTTCGGCAAAAAGTATCTCCAACCTGAGCATCACCTTCTCGCTGTTCTTTGTCGTTATCGCGGCACTCGTTATTTACACGACTATTAAGCGTATCGTGGACGAGCAAAGAAAGCTGGTTGGCGCGACAAAGGCGCTCGGTTTCTTTAACCGCGAAATCCTTGGGAAATATCTTGTTTTCGGCATCAGCGCGACCATCGCCGGCGCTTTGATTGGCATTATCGCCGGATACTTTGTAATCCAGGGCGTGGTGCTCAACTCTTACGGCAATATGTACGTGATTGGAGAGATTCCCGCGGGAATTTTGGTTGGCGCCTCTGTGCTTGCCGCCGGTCTGGCGGTTGTGCTTGCCGTAACGGCGGTTACTGTTTCCTGCCTGAGTCTGATGCGTTCCACCGCGATGGATTTGATGAGAGAAAAACAGCCGAAGGCATGGAAAAGCTCCAAAAAATCCAAGAACGGCGGCAGCCTGTATTCAAGGCTGATTCTCCGCAATATGCGTTCTGACTTTGCCCGTGTTATCGTGACGACTGTCAGCGTCGCCGGATGTTGCGCGCTTTTGGTTATCGGCTTTACACTGCGCGGCAGTGTCAGCAGCGTGGCTGACAAGCAGTACGGCGAAATAGTTAAATATGATGAAAGGCTGACCTTTAATCCCGGCGCTTCCGGCAATGCCGAAAAAGAAATTGAAGCAATTCTTGATGACGCAGGCACAAAGTGGGTTAAAGCGCAAAGCGGCTTGCGCGCGTTCAAGGCAGGCGGCGACGTGGAGTACGCCGACCTGATTTGCGGCGATATGGAAGCTCTCTCCGGATTTTATAACTTTAAGACATGGAAAAAGGACAGTAAGATTCCGGCCGACGCGGACGGTGTGTTCATCCAGTCCAGAACCACCGAGACCTCAGGGAAAAATCAGGGTGACGATATAATTATTTACGACGGCACCATGGCACCGAACAATGTAAAAGTCGCCGGGGTTTTCAACAATTATATGGGACGCAATATGATTTTGAACGAAGCGTCCTATGAAAAGTACTTTGGCGAAAAGCCCGAGGTGAACACGTATTTTCTGTATTTGAACGGAGTGGACAAGGACAAGCTGATTGAAAAGCTCAATCAGGTCAAGGGCTACGAGAGTCTTTCTCCTGCCACTGAGGACAAAGGTAAGCTGGAGCTTGTGACAAACGTATTCAATAAGGTAGCGATTCTTCTGCTGGTAATAGCAGGCTTGATGGCGTATTTCATTCTCCTGAACATCACTAAGATGTATGTAAATCAAAAGACTCGCGAGCTGACGATTATGCGTATCAACGGCTTCACCGTCAAGGAGGTCAAAAGGTATCTGAATACCGAAACGATTATTACCTCGGTAATCGGCATACTGCTTGGTATCGGAGTAGGCGCTTTTATGGGATATATCGTTATAAGGTTTATCGAAATGCCGCACGCTCAGTTCGTTCGAACTCCGTTCCTGTTAGGGTGGCTGATCAGCGCCGCGATTACGGCGGTATTTTCCGTTGTGATTAACGCCTTCGGAACAAGAAAGGTAAAGAATCTCAAACTGACCGACGCCTGATAATCAATAACTGAAATATTTAAGGCAACACCGCACAATTCAAGGCGCACGGCTTGCTTGAATATTATTCCGTCAGCTTTAACCTTTACGGTCAGGTGCAGTTGTTGTGTGAAGAAAAGCTATATGACAGGCTATGGGAGCTGTTGAAGGATACCGATTTGTATACGGTACTTGGATATGAGGATGAGCGTATTGTCCGGTTAAAGTAGTAATACTAATACCTAATAAAAAGTAGCCAATCTTTGCGGTCTATTTTCCGCAATACTGCGTTGTCGTCCTTGCAAGGCGCCAGCC
>JBGUOX010000023.1:0-2296 GCA_045129995.1 Ruminococcus sp.
TCTGCTTTCAGTCTTTCTTTTTCTGCCTTGATCTCTGCGCGGACTTTGGGAATCATTTCGCTCAGCAGGTGCTCGCATTCTTCTCTCGTATTAGCGTAGACGGTGTGTACCTCTCGCTTGCCGTAGGCGTTGGTGGGGGAGTATCTGCCCTCAAAGAGATGGTCGTTCAGCTCATAGATGCCGCCGGTGCCTGACTTGCGGATTTTGCCTTTGTACGGTTCAAAGCTCTCCGCAGACGGCTGAGCCTGTTTCTGCGTTTCATATTCGCTTTGCTCGAACGGTTCGTTTTTGGAGAAGCGTTTTTCGATTTTGTTCGCCGCGTTTGCCTGCATTTCATCCGTGATGTGGCTGTAAATATCGAGGGTGGTAGCCGAGGAGACGTGTCCGATGATCGCCGACAGCGTTTTGATGTCCATGCCGTGCTCAAGCGCGGTCGTGGCAAAGGTGTGGCGAAGATCGTGAAAGCGGACGCGCTTGCACTGCGCTCTGTCCAGGATCTTCACCATTTTGCGGTACACGCCGTTGGGATTGAGCGGCTCGCCTTCCTTGACGGGTGAGGGAAACATCCACTCCGACTCCACCGCTTCACGGTACTGCCTGAGCACATTCAACACGGAAGGCGGCAGGATGATCGAGCGGCATGACTGTTTTGTTTTCGGTTCGGAGATCACTACGCCGTGATCAACATGATATGCTTGACGCTGAATACGGAGCGCACCGGTTTCAAAGTCGAGGTCTGACCACTTCAATGCGCAGATCTCACCGCGGCGCATACCGGTCGCCAGCTCCAGCAAGGCGAGCTCGTAGAAATCGTCCTGCTTGGATTGGATCAGAAACCGACGCATTTCCTCATGCGTAAGCACCTGCATTTCCTGTGCCTTTTTCGGAGGCAGCTTGCAGCCGATCGCCGGGTTGACGCTGATCAGCTTTTCATCCACTGCCTTTTGCAATGCAGTGCGGCAGGTGGCATGGCAGGAGCGAACCAGACGATAGGACACGCCGGTGCCGTATCGTTCGACCTTGCTTTTCCTGCCGTTCTTTTTGAGGTCGGCGTAAAACTTTTGCAGATCGCTCTGCGTCAGCTTATTCAGCGGTATCTCGCCGATAGAGGGAATGATGTGCAGATAGATGCGGTTTTCGTAGCAAAGCTGTGTGGTAAGACGTATATGCGGTTTGGAATAGGTCTTGTACCAGAGCTCCATCCATTCTCCGAAGGGCATATCCGGCGCGGCTTTTCCCGTGACAATGCCGACCTGCTGCTTGAGTGCGTCGAGCTTTTCCTGACATGCCGCTTTGGTTTTGGCGGTTACATTTTTTGTTTTCGGCTTTCCGTTGTCGTCGTAACCTATGACGACTCTGCCTTCCCATCGTCCGTCTTTTCGCAGACGGAGGGTTCCTTGTCCTGCTTTTCTCCGTTTTGCCATGGCTGTAAATCACTTCCAAACAATTCTTCCATGAAGTCACCGACGACAGCGGAAGCGTTCTTCTGCATATCGGTGGTGACGTGGGTATAGGTGTCGAGCGTGAAGCTCGCGTTTGTGTGACCGAGGATCCCCGAAAGCGTTTTGGCGTCCACACCATTTGACAGCGCGTGTGTGGCAAAGGTGTGCCGCAGGTCGTGAAAGCGGATGTCGGGCAGTCCTGCATTTTGCAGAATGACCTTTAGCCGCTGGTAGGCGCTGTTTGGCGCGGTGGGCTGTTCGGGTGTGAGCAGGCTTGGAAAAACCCATTCCGTGACGGCGTGTTTTTTGCGCTCTTTGAGCACATGAAGCGTTCCCTTCGGCAGCAGAATGGTTCGCGTACCATTCTCTGTTTTGGTATCGCCGAAGGTCAAACCACCGCCCGGCTCGTGAGAAACAGAGCGGCGAATCTGTAATTTGCCGGTGCTTTCGTCGAGGTCGCTCCACTTCAGTCCGCATATCTCACCGAGCCGCAGCCCGGTGGTGATCTCCGTGTAGAAGAAATCGTGCCACATCGGTTCACTCAGGATCGCCTTCATGAAGCGGTCGAGCTGTTCCTCGTTGAGTATCCTCTTGGGAGCATAGTTGTTTTTCGGGATCGTTGTGCCTTCGGTCGGGTTCTTGGAGATCAGCTTAGAAGCAACTGCTGCGTCGAGGATTTCATGCAGGAGCATGTGGATCTTTCGGATGTAGGAATCCGCGAGCGTGTGATGTTTGCCGAGCTTGTTGACCTTTTTTCGCTTGAGCGCATTGTAGAACTTTTGCACGTCCTTCTGCGTCAGGAAGCGCAGCGGCTTTTTGCCGAGTGCCGGGCGGATATGATTCTTGATCATGCT
>JBGUOX010000024.1:0-11936 GCA_045129995.1 Ruminococcus sp.
CTGTAGGGTCAGGGCTTGCCCTGACCGCAGGTTGGAAACAAATCTTTAGGGCTTTATCCGCGGTAAGGGCAAGCCCTTACCCTACAAAATATGCGTATAAAATGCATTTTTAGCCAGCCCCATACCCACCCTCAGTCGCCTGACGGCGACAGCTCCCTCACCGCGAGGGAGCCTTTTAAACGTCAGTATAAAATATCTGCTTTCATTGAAATGGTAAAGTTGGTTTTTGACAAACTGAAGCCGGCTTGTTATTTGACAAAAAGCGCCCCGACTCGGTAAGAGCCGGGGCGTTTTGATCGATACTGTTGTTATGAAATATTACAGGATCTGGGTGGGCGTGTAGGGAGATTTGAGGTAGCTGCAGTAGCTGACAGCTTCCTTGACGTCCTTGCCGCTGAGGTCGGTGCTGCAATAGCTGTCGTTTTTCAGCGCGCCGTCCTCCATGTAGAGGTATTCAGCGTTCATATACATTGTCTTGCAATACTTCTGTGTTGTGTTGGTGTAGACGTAAACAATGTAAGAGCTGTCGCTGTCAGAGGAATGGTAGATGTTGTTGATTGTGATCTGGTCTTTATCTGCCGCTTTCCAGTCCTCTTTCTTAACATTGTCGTTGAAATAGGTTTTCAGCGCTTCTACGTTTTTCTTGGCAACGTCAGCGGTAAACTCCTCGGGACCGACAACTGTGTAGGTGAACGAGTCGCCTGTGAGCTTGACTCCCTTTTCTTCAAGTCTGCTTACGTCATAGCTGTCATAGCTGACGGTGATTTCATCGTTAGACTTAAGATAGGAGCGGTCGCTCATCTCGATGTCGAAGGTGCCGATTTCCTTGTCGCCTTTTTTAACGTAGATGCCGGTGTAGTAATCTTTGTCCGCCTTTGAAACGGTGTAATCGCCGAAGGTGGTTTCAAACTTATCTATGCTCAGACTGATGTCGCCGCTTCTGTGACCTTCCTGTACCAACAGGTTGTTGTCCTGGATGTATTTCAGCACATCCATCTCGGTGGGCTCGATAAGCTTGATATCCTGCTCTTCCAAAGCATCGGCGATCTTGATCTCACGGGAAAGGGTTTTGTGCTTAAATTCCACTTTCAGGTTCTTTTCCGCGTTTTCGATCGCCTTTTTGGGATCGGTGTATTCGGACAAATTGGTTCCGTAACGGCTGTCTAATTCTCTTAAGCCTCTTTCAAGCATTTCCCTTTCGGAGCTTTGAGAGCTGCTGCCGTTGTTTTCGGTCGGCCAGCTTACGGTAACGGTGTATACATCGTCAGAGCTCATTTCGGAATTATACCATCCGGTATCTTCGCCGTCTTTGGTGACCTTAACGTCGATTATACCGAGGATCATCTGCAGATCCTTGTTGTCCTTAGCCGCAGACTCGGATGTGTTGAAATCCTTCGCGTATTTTGCGTAGTCAAAGGTAATTGAACCGCTGATCTTATCGTCAAGCACCTCGCCTTCATCGGCGTCGATTTTCACGGTGAAATACTTGGTGATGTCCACTCTTGCCGCTTCCTGGCAACCGGGAATGATGACTACGAACAGCAATACAAGTATTGCCGCAAGAACTGCCACGCCGATGCCGCCGAAGAGGATGATTTTCTTCATCATGGGAGACAGGGGCTTTTTGGGACCCTTGGGAGCAACGGGCGCGTACTGCTGAGGCTGCTGCGCTGCCTGACCGGCAACGGGCGCGTACTCCTGGGGCTGCTGTGCAGCCTGACCGGCAACGGGCGCGTACTGCTGAGGCTGCGGTGCAGCCTGATCGGCAACAGGCGCGTACTGCTGAGGCTGCGGTGCAGCCTGCTCGGGAGCCTGCTGAACGGGCTGTGCCGCTTCCGCGGGAGCCTGACCGGGTACGGGAGCGCCGCACTTCTGGCAGAACTTCTCGCCGTCGTTCATCGGATTTCCGCATTTTTCACAAAACATAATATACTCTCCTTTTTGTTACTGCGTAAAAATATCTGATTTTTACTATAATCATTGTATAGCAAACCCTTTGGTGTGTCAAGCGTTTCTATTGCTAAATAATGGGGGAAAAATAAAATCCGCTTTTGGATAAAAAAACCATATTTCATTAAGCTGTGCAAATAATATACAAATTGCAAAGACGCTTACTAGACCTATTGTGCATAACGCCGAAATCTTAAGAATGAACCGAAAAAAGCCGTTTTTCCTAGAAATAATTCTTACAGAGAATTATAAATAGAGTAAAAGAAACTATAATATTATCGAGAATTTGCAAAATTTATGGGTAGAATGCTTTTTGCTACCGATGAAACGGCAAATATCCCACAAATTTTGAGAAAAGGAGGAGAAAATTTGCAAAGCAAACACATGAAAAGCGGAAGTCTTAAATGCAAGATTATCGCTCCTTTGATGGCTGCGGCATTGATCGGCACCTGCGTTGTTCCTGCTGTGACGTCTGTAAACACAGCGACAGCGGCAAGTGCAGAGGATGAAGTCGGCGCGGGAAATGTGTACAGCGCGCCTGTCAACAGCAGCAACAGCGCAAACGAGGGCTTGTATTGGGCAAACGCCACATATTTTGACTATTTGTCCGATGAAGAAATGGGCTCCAGCGGCTGGCTGAACCCGATCAAGGCAGGCACAGGCTTTAACGGCTCGCAGGATGAGTGGTATCCGTACTATCGCTTTAACCGCGAAGTTGTTAAGGAGGTTGCGAACAGCAACTCCGGATGGCAGCAGCCGCTTTACTTCGGTAACTTCTGTAACACCAACGGCGCGTATGCCACATCCGGTCACCACTCGGGCGTTTCCAACGGATACACCGACGCTACCGGCAGCTACAATGTGACAAGATTCCAATATGCGCCCAACAACTCGAACGGCTTGAGCAATATGTATCAAAGCTATCAGGGCTTGATGAGCGATCATTTGGACAGTAACGGCAACCTGCTGACTCCCAACGGCGTCAAAGCTCCGTACTTTGACAGAGAGCTGCTGACAGGAAGCAAAGCGAGCTACGCAAAGCTGGTTGACAGTAAGTTCCCGTTCAGAGTGACGGAAATCAACGGCGTTACCAAGTATGAGTTTGACTCGACAAACGCCAGAGACAACGTGTACTTTACATGGAGCGGCAACACGCCCACCAAGGTAAACTACGGCGCAAACCAGGCTTACGGTGTGCTTGACGGTATCCAGTACTTTATGAATCCGAACGACACCGATCCGTCAACGGGTCAAAAGTACAAGTCGGGCTACGGTATATTCCCGTTCAACAACCGCAGCGTCGGCTCAGGTCAGTCCACCGGCACCAGGTATATTTATCTGAGCAAGGATAATATAAACTGGAGCAACCACTACTGCTATTTCTTTAACAGCAGCGGCACGGTCGGCAACGCTTGGCCGGGCTATAAGATGACCAGCTATGACAGCAGCAACAATGTCAGAGTCGCGATCCCTGCAGGCGCTACCAGTATTATTTTCAATAACAACAGCAGCGCGCAGACAGGAAACATCAACGATATTTCCAAGGGCGCTTTCTGGCTGGAGAGCAATTTGACTGTGCATACATGGGATTCACAGCCTGCGGACGCAGGAACCTCGGGCGGCGGAACCAGCGAGAATCTTGACTACGGCTTCGGCATCAAGACGGAAATGAACTTCCGTGTTCCTACCGGCGGCAGGGACAAGGCAGGCAATGACGTTACCTTTGAATATTCGGGCGACGACGATTTGTGGGTGTACATCACCGACCTCGAAACCGGCTCATCTCAGCTGGTGCTCGACCTCGGCGGCAACCACAAGCAGGCAAAGGGTTCAATCAATTTCCGTACCTTGCAGGCAACTGCAAATGATGTTTACGGCAAAGGAACAAATCAAACAAAATCATTTACCTTCGATTACAGCAAACCTTATAAGATGAGTATTTTCTATATGGAGCGCGGTATGTTGGAGAGTAACTGTAAAATGTCATTCTCCATGGTGCCTCTCGGCAATGAGTTTACCGTTACCGAGACCATCAACACCACTGATATTAACGCCGGTTTGAAAACCGCGGTCGCGGCGCTCGATAAATTTACCTTCGCGCCGAAGGCGGGTGAAAACGGCACCACAGCGGTTTCCAACCTTAACTACATCGGTGACGGTGTGTCTACGACCATGAGCGGCTCTACCTTCGATTTGGGCAACGGCGGCGCGGCGCACTTTAACAACGTGCTGACCACCGGCGACAAAATCTCGGTGACGCAGAGCCAGACAAGCAGCAGTTATCTGACCTATGACCGCTCTTGGACATATACCGATAAGGTGGGCGATCAGTCGACCACTAACGGCACGGCGGCTTCCACCGGCACCAAACAGCTGATCAACAGCACGACCAATCCCGACCGTTACGAATTTGCGTCGCTGCAGGCGGACTTTGTAAACACGCCTCAATCCGCGCCTGTCACCATAACAAAGGAAGTACAGGGCGCAACCGGCGACACCGCTGAGTTTGGCGGTACGGTTCAGGTGCAGCTCAGCAGCACAAGCGGCTGGCAAGCCTATCAGCTGGCCTACACCGCAAGCGACGGCGGCAGCTACACGCTGTCATCAAGCGGCAAGCTGGCGACCGGCGGCAAGCTGAAGCAGGGCAGGACACTGACCTTCACCGGCATTCCGCAGGGCGCTAAGGTTCGCTTCCAGGAGGACACTCCGTCGGCGGGCTACAGCTTTGTAAGCGTGACCGGCAGAACTAACGGTATCACCGTAGGCGCTTCCGGCAATGCCATCACCGTTACCAACAAAAAGCTTTCGGGCGGCGGCACGATCTATGTAAGCAAAACCCTCGACGGCGAAACCTATGACGGCAACCAGTTCAGCTTTACGGCTGAGGGCGTTACGAGAAGCGGCTATGTTAAGGGCGCGACCGCAACTGCCAGCAGCGTGCAGGGCGGCACGGTTTCCTTTAACCTCAGCTTTACACAGCCCGGTGACTACATCTACAAAATCACCGAGGACGACCTGTCAAGCGAGCTGACAAATCTGGGCTATCACAAGTCCAACGCGACGATCTACGCCAAGTTTACGGTAGTGTCGGGTGCAAGCGGTCTGGCAATTTCGGGTGATCCGAAGTACTATTCCAACGAAGCGTGCACCAACGAACTGAACTCCGCGGTGTTCAACAACACCACCGAGCACGCGCAGATCACCGTTAACAAAGCGGATCCTGTCGGCTCGCCGATCAAGGACACTGTCTTTGCGGTTGTCAAGGTAATGGACGAAACGCCGTTGTCACCGGACCAGATCAATTTCCTGATCCAAAACGACTCGGCATACTTCCTTACAGATACCACTCAGGCTGACGGTTCCGTTGTGTTCGGCAACCTGCCTGTATTCCAGAACGGCGACTGGGTATTCGACAACGCCTCTGCGGTAGGCTCACCCGACAGATGGGTCGAGGGCGACAACTACTGTAACGGCGCTGTTACAAGTCAGACCTATCTGGTGTTTGAGTTCTCGCCGACAGACGGCTATAACACAAACAACACCACCAAATTTGTCACCTTCCCCTATGAGAGCAACTATTCCGTAACCTTTGACTACACAAACGTAGCGGTTTTGGATCCTGCTTCGGGCGGAACGGGCGTGCAGCTGTTCCTGATGATCGGCTTCGGCGTATTCGGAACAGGCTTGCTGATGGCGGCGGCTTATGTGCTGTATGACAGACGCGCACGCGCCGCACGCAAGGCTAAGCACGGTAAAAGATTTAAATAATATTTTTAAAAAATTTATAAAAAGGAGAAATTAAAGAATGAAAGCAACCAAAAGAATCATGGCTGTTGTATTGGCAGTAATGATGCTCGCACTGATGATTCCCTTTACTGCAAGCGCGGTTTCCAACTTTACCGCAGAAATCACAGTAAAAGAAGGTTACAAGGTAACCGTTTACAGAATCGCTGACTTTAACGGCGAAGATGAGTACACCGCAGTTACCGGCGTTGCTGCCGGCATCAAGAGTGCTGTTGAAGCAGAGCCCGCTGTTCCCCAGACCATTCTGGCTGCTGCGGAAGCTGCTAAGAAGGCAGGCGCAAACACCGGTATCAAGACCGGCAACGAGCTGACCGCAGGCGCTACCGGCAAGGTTAGCTTTGTCACCACTACTCCCGGTTTGTACTATGCTACCGTAACCGGTACCCCCGCAGGCGTTAACGTTACCAGCACCGGCGGCGCTATCTTCTATCTGTCCACCGCGAAGAATGCAAGCGGCACGCTTATGACCACCGCTGCTGTTGACATCTCCGGCAAAATCGCTGACGGTACCGTTAACGTTTCCAAGAAAATCCTCAACTCCGATATGGGCAACGACAATCAGACCACCGCTAAGGTTGGCGAGAACGTTAGCTTTGAGCTGACCGCTTCCGTAACCGGTACCAAGGACGAGTATCTGAAGAGCTATGTTATCCATGACTCCATGTCTGATGGCCTTGATTTTGTTGAGGTTAAGTCCGTAAAGGTTGACACCACCACTTTGAACGCTTCCGACTATACTGTTAACTCCGACGACAAGACCGACATCACCATCTCTCTTAACGAGGCTTATCTGAACGCTGCAAAGGCAGGCACCAACAACTTCTATGATTCCTCCAACGTGATCGTTGAGCTGGTTGGCAAGCTGAACGCTAACGCTGTTGTCGGCAGAACCAACGGCGACGACGCTACCGCTTACGCAAACACTGTTGCCAACTACAACAAGGACAGCCTTACCTACACCAACAAGTACGATGCAACCGACAACAAGGAAGGTAACACCGTTCACGTTTACACCTTCAGCGTAGATATTTACAAGGTTGATTCCACCAACGAAGCTACCAAGCTCAACGGCGCAACCTTCACCCTGACCAAGGGCAGCGACGTTTTCACTGAAACCACCGCTAACGGCGGCAAGGCTACCTTCACAGGTCTTAAGGCCGGCGAATACACGCTCAAGGAAACCGTTGCTCCCAACGGCTACAACCTCAACAACACCGAGTACACCGTAACCATCAACGCTGACGGAACTGTAACCAGCGCTCAGTATGACGCAACCCTCCAGGGCGTAAAGATCGGCGATACTCCCGTTGTAATGCCCGCAACCGGCGGACAGGGCACCATGATCTTCACCATCGTAGGTATCTCCCTGATCGCTTGCGCAGGTCTGCTCTTCATCGTTCTTAAGAAGAGATCTTCAAAATAATCTAAGCTGAAAATTTAACAGCTACACTCGTCGGGGACGTGTTGCCACGTCCCCGACAGATTTAAACAAAAGAAAATTCAAAATTGAAAGGTGAAAAGCGCATTTTCGGTTTTCAATTTTGAATTATAAGGATTAGGATATATGAAAAACAAATTGGCGATCATCGGCATCATACTGATTTTTGCGGCAGGCTTGGGCGTGCTGAGCTATCCGCTTATCAGCTCGGCGTTCAACAATTATGCCGCGCGAAGCCAAGCGGAGGAATATACCAAAACCGTGAAGCTGATGCCTACCAAGCGGCAGGAGGAGCTGCTGCAGTCCGCAAAAAAATATAACGACAGCCTGACGCAGAACATCATCATCACCGATCCGTTCGACAAAGAGGCGTATGAAAAAATCGGCAAGGACTACCGCGCCGCGATGGATGTGGACGGCCAGGGCTTGATCGGCTATATCGACATTCCGAAAATCAACGTATATCTGCCCGTCAACCACTCGACCTCGGAGGAGGTGCTTGCACACTCGGCAGGTCACCTTCAAAACACCTCGATGCCCGTTGGCGGCGACAGCACTCACGCCGTCATTTCGGCACACTCGGCGTATGCCGGACAAACCTTTTTTGATTACCTGACCGACCTGCAGAAGGGCGACGAGTTTTATGTACACGTACTAAACCGCGTGCTGAAATACGAGGTGGATCAAATCAAGGTCGTTCTGCCCGACAACACCGAGGACCTTAAGGTCATTCGCGGCGGCGACTTTGTGACGCTTGTTACCTGCACGCCGTATTCCATCAACACGCACCGTTTGCTGGTGCGCGGCAAGCGGGTGGAGTTTGACGACAGCCAATATGTCGTCACCGGCGCGCGCCCGGTGGAGTTTTCCGGCGATCACCTGTTTTTCCTCGGCTATCGCGTGCCATACTGGGCGGCGATAGCGGTTATTGCAGGCGTGGTGGGAATGACGGTGTTCTTTGTGGTGTTCTTTGTACGCCGCAGCCGTAAGAAAGGCAATAAAAAACGCTTCACCACAGAAGCAGAGCAGGGAGGCGACGGCGATGGTTCGTAAAATCCTGCAATTCGTCGCCGTGATCCTGTTGGTGGCAGGCTTGTGCTTTTTGCTGTTTCCGCCGGTTTCCAATACCATTGGAAAGGAGATCGCAAAGGAACAGGCTCAGACCTTCACCAAAAAGCTGGAGCACATCATCACCGAGGAGGATGACGGCGGCACCGGCGTGACGGAAAAAACCTTTGCAAAGGCGCTGGAAAAGGGCGAGGTCGATAAAGAGGGATACCCGATCGACGAGGAAGGCAAGCGCACCTATGACGCACCGGTGGTGTTTCAAATGGATCTCGACCGCCTTCGCCGCGACAGCGCCGCATATAACGAGCAGCTGAAAACCGAGCAGGGCAGACGGTTTTCCGAGGATGTTGACAACAACGAGCTGGTTGCGCTGAACCTCAGCGATTACGGCGTGTTCGACGGCATCTACGGATATATCGAAGCTCCGGACATCGGCTTGACTCTGCCGATCTACCTTGGCACAAGCGAGTGGAATATGAGCTACGGCGCCGCGCATATGGCGAACACCTCGCTGCCGCTGGGCGGCGCGGACACAAACGCGGTCGCTGCCGGCCACACGGGATATGTGGGCAGGATCTTCTTTGACAATATCCGCAATCTTGACATCGGCGACAGGGTGTATGTGCATAACTTTTGGGAAACCATGACCTATGAGGTCGCCGAAACCCACACCGTTGCGCCGCACGAAAGCGAGGATCTGTTCATTCGCAAGGGCGAGGATATTTTTACAATGTTCACCTGTATTCCGGCAGGCGACGGAACCTTTGGAAGGTATATCGTCACCTGCAAACGTGTATAAACGCCGGAAAATTATTTTGTCCGGCAAAAAAATCATTTGGGAGGAATCAATATGAAACTGTTCAAGCGCACTTCCGCCGTATTGTTGGCTTTTGTTCTGATCGCTGTGGCGGTTTGCGGTCTGCCTATGACCGCGTCGGCATACTCCGCACCCGAAAACGCTTCGCTGACCGTGCGGGCGGAATCCGAATTTTTCGGCAGCGCCGAAAGCTTCTACAGCGATTTGTCGCAGTATGAGGACGAAAGCGGCAATGTGTTCGTCACCGTTGAGTTCAAAATGCGCGCAAGCGGAAAATATCTTGTCAACTTCGATATGGGCGAGCTGACATGGGATCCCGACGTTTTGGAGTGGAAGGAAGAGTATAACAAGATCAAAAAAGGCCGCATAACGCTGTTCGATCTGTTTCCCGTTATTGCGGAAAACGGCCTCGGCACTGGCACCTACAACAGCTTTGGCGACAGCAACGGCGGCCGCGTTGTCGGAAACCACACCGGCGTTGCGCCTGCTGCGAAGGCTTACTCGGCAAACAACGGGGAGGTTACATTTGTAAAGGCAGTTTTCAAGGTTCTCGACAGAACTGCCGGCGTTACCACCGTTCGCTGCCACATGGAGGAGGTCTCCCTGTGCGACGACACCATAGCGCAGCCTTACGCACAGTACAAGCCGGTTGCAAGAGATGTTATCAACAGCGAGGTCGCAGACGCGTTGACCGAACGCTCGGTGAATATCACGCCCGAAACTCAGGTGGCTGTCAAGGGAGATACGGACGGCGACGGCACGATGACCATTAACGACGTAACCAACCTTCAGCAGATGCTTTGCGAGTTTACCGACGCCGAGGGGCATCCGTTGTTTGACGAAACCGACGCGACGCTGTTCTACACCGCCGACATCAACGGCGACGGTAAATTTAACGTTCACGACATCACCGCCGCGCAGCGAATATTGGCTGAGTTTGGCGAATAAACTCTGTTGATTGGTAAAAATCGACAAAAACATAGGCATAATTTTGGATTGCACAGAGGGACAAGGTACGATATAATATAATTGAACAATTTTACCGTACAGGAGGTTTTGTTATGAAAAAAGCAAGAGTCACCCTTTCTGTTATACTGGCGCTTGTGCTGGCACTGTCGGCTGTTATCGCTGTGCCTGTCACCGCTTCGGCGGAGTCTTCCGAAGGCTTTACGCTGAAGCTTGCTTCAAACTTTTTCCCCGAAGCAGAGCGCACTTATGCCGATATTTCAAAATTTGAGGACGACAACGGCGATGTGTATGTCACTGCGATGTTTAAGCTTTACGCGGATCAAAAATACATCGTTAATGTCGATATTGACGAGCTGACGTGGGATCCCGACGTTTTGGCGTGGGACGAGTCGTACAATCAGGACGATGTGTTCGGTCAGCTGAATCTTTTCCCGTTTGCCGTGGAATCCGGTTCCGGCACGGGGATCATACACAAAACAGCTGACGGTCGAATTGTCGGAAACTATTCCAACGCTACTCAGCCGGCGTTTGCTTACACCGAGGACGGCACTGCCGCAACCGTTGTAAAGGCGGTGTTCAAGGTGCTGGATACAAGTGCCGCGGAAACCACCGTTACCTGCAACATCGACAGCCTTTCGCTTTGTGATGAAACCGAGGCGACCGAAGGAAAAGCGTATGTGCAGTACAAGCCGATCGAAAACAAAAGGATCTTCCAGTCGGACTATGCTTTGGCTGAGTATTCGTCCGAGATCTTACCGAAAAAAAGCTATTTCAAAAATATGCACAGCGTTACGCCGGACGGAAATATCTGCGTGAATTTCTATCTTGACATCACCGATGAAGAGGCGGAAAACGCTGTTGTGGATTTCAGCTGGTTCAACAAAACCACCAGCGACGTGCCTAAGATGAGCGGATACGGATACCGTGTTACCTGTCCGGTGGCTGCCGCGGAAATGACCTATCCTATCACGGCGACTATCCGCATCAACGAAGTCACACAGCCGGGCAAGGATGTGTATGCGGTCGTTGACTACGCAAGAACGACCATCGAGTCCGCCAACAGCGGCACGAAGCTGAAAAACCTTGTTAAAGCGATGCTCGACTACGGCTCCAAGGCACAGCTGCGCTTCAACCGCAACGTGGACAATCTTGCCAACGGCGGCACGGATTATTTTGACTATGAGGTGACCGCCGACAGCATCTCGGGCGAGGCAAGCGATATGGACGCCGATTTGGCAAACTACGGTCTGGAATATACCGGAAGCTCCGTTGTATATCTTGACGCAACCAAGCTGCGCCACTATTATAAGATCACCGAGCCGACGCTGTTTGATCAGGTCAAGGACGGCATTACTCTTGACGGAGCCCCTGTGGAATATAAGACTTCGGGCAAAGAGATCTACTACGAGGTTTCTAACATTGCCGCGCCGGATGTGGCGGAACAGCACGTCTTGAAGATCGGCACAAACGAATACAGATATTCCGTACTGAATTACGCGAAGAAACAGCTTCAAAACGCGAACGCAAGCGCCGCGTCAAAGGAGCTCAGCCGCGCTGTTTACCGTTACTATAAAGCGGCTGATGCTTATTACAACTAAGCCGGAGGAGGTTTTCGTTATGAAAAACGAACAATATGTGCGTACCTCGCTGGAGGTGATCCTCTTTCAAACAGAGGATATTATTGTCACTTCGGGTCCCGATGAATATGAGGACGAAAGAGTACACTGATACATAACGCAAAGAGGCTGTCGCAAATCGAAAGAATTTGCGGCAGCCTTTGGTCTTGAATGAATTATTGAATGATAAGCTTGCTACAATGCGCAGCAAACCGGAGGGTGGATTTTTCCACTCTCTTTTTGCTTAATGTTGAAAGATTTAGCGGATTTACGC
>JBGUOX010000025.1:0-8728 GCA_045129995.1 Ruminococcus sp.
GCGTAAATCCGCTAAATCTTTCAACATTAAGCAAAAAGAGAGTGGAAAAATCCACCCTCCGGTTTGCTGCGCATTGTAGCAAGCTTAACATTCAATAATTCATTCAAGACCAAAGGCTGCCGCAAATTCTTTCGATTTGCGACAGCCTCACTGGCGCTGTGAAAAGCTGTTAACGCTTTTTGATTTATGCTTATTCGTAGTAAACGTTTAAGAACTGCTTGAAGAACTCCTTGTCATTCACCTTATATTCCGCGTTTTTGCCGTTTAAGGTCGTTTCTCCGGAAACAGTGATGATTTCGGGCGACATTCCGCCGCCGAACATCAGCTCTTTCGCAAGGTAGGCTACCTTTGCCGCGGTCAGGTTTGTGCTGGAATAAGGCGCGGACTCATTAAACAGAGTCACTGCGGAGGTCGGATTGCTCTTAAGCGAAGCCTGCAGCTTGTTCAAAAAGCTTTGGGCGTAAACCTCCTGACGCTTTAAACGATCCATACTGGATTCGACCTTGGACTTGTCACGCACGCGGACAAAGTTTTCCGCTTCTCTGCCCTCAAGATGATAGCTTTCGCCCTGCGTGAAATCTCCGATGGTTTCGGGAGAAACTACATCCACGCCGCCGACAGCGTCGTTCATTGCGGCGATGCCGTCCAAATCGAGCGCGTAGTAGGTTTTGATGGGAATGTTATAGAACAGCTTGCTGACGGAGGAAACGGTGTTTTCGCAGCTGGTTTCCTTGCCGTCGCCGTACGCGAACGCAAGACAGATTTGCTTTGTTGCCATACCGTTGTAGGTTCCGCTGGGCGTATAGAGCGAAATTTCCGCCATTGTATCACGCGGTATCGCAAAAAGCGTCAGCTTGTGACTTTTGATATTGATGGCAATCATAACGATGACGTCCGCCTGTCCGCCGGTGCCCTCTTCGTTTTCATCGTCCAGACTTCGCTTGTCGACGCCCATAAACAACAGGTTGGTAACATCGCGGTTATAGCGGTAGGTTTTGCCTTCGTAGACGATCGAGTCGCCGTTGTCCTGGACTTGGGCAGACACTGTCTGCGGAACATCGATCCTCAGTTCGACATCAAACAGCTCGTAGTAGCCCCTGCTTACCAAGAAAATTATCGTTCCCGTAAGGATGAGCGTCAATGCCAAAATAACGCTGACGACGATCAGGAGAACCTTCTTCCAGGTTTTCATTTTCTTTCTGCGGCGTCTGCGACGGTGATGATGGTGATGATGGTGGTCGGAGCCGGATGAATGATGCGAGGAATGCTCGCTTCTTTTGATGGATCTGGATTTTAAAAACTTATAATCATCCAGCTCATCGTGAACGGTGGTTTCATCGCGCTCGACAGGCGTTTTTTCCCCGGTTGGACGTATGTCTTCCGAGGCAGAGTAGATTTCATTTTCCCCGGCGGATGCTGCCGGCGCCTCCTGCTCGGGCGAATTGTTAGACTGTGAGAGTGTATCCTCAGACGGCTTTTTCATCTTTTACTAAAACTCCTTGTACAAGAAAACGGTTGTCGCCGGTGTCGGTACAGGTGCTGAGCACCAGCATTTTGCTGTTCAGGTCCAGCTTGACGCTGTCGCGCACCTTGCTGTAGAGCGAGTGCGGATTTTTTGCGTTGTCAAGCCAGCTTTGGAAAACAGCGTCGTCTTTAAAATCGAATGAATTTAAAATATGACGGTTGTCATATTCAAACGCAGACACGACCTCATAGGTCAGCTTGCGGTCTTCGGTGAAAATATAAAAGTAACGGTGGGAGTCAAAAAAGTCGTCGTCCATAAAATAGAAAAGGTTGGCGAACATTGACCCGTTTGCCATATTGTGTCCGTAGAGCACGGTTACGCGGTCGGAATAATCCTTTTTATTTTTTGACTGAGAGTAGATGGCTCCGGCAAAGACGTCGTTCTTTTGCCAGTCGTGGTTAAGATAGAAGTTGTCATCTACGGAGCTTTGCAGCACCGGAAGCGAAATTTGCGTGTCGCGGATGTAGATCCAGGAATATACGTCGGGATTTTGCTCGCGCATTTCCTTGAAGTCCACGGGATTGTCCACCGGTTGGTCGTCGATGACCGGTTGTTCGCCGGTCGTGATCTCAGCGTCGGTGGCATAGGTGGCTCCGGGAGGCGCAGAGGTGCCCGGCACAAGAGATTCCGCACTGCTTTCCTGAGTTTCTTTGTTGGTTTGAACTGCCTGTGAGTCGTTCATCCACCTTTGGGTTAGAGTAATAGCCGTTACGATGAGGATGACGCCGAACACAACAATCAGCGCTGTCAATACTATTATTTTTATTTTTCTTTTGTCGTTTTTGTTTTGACTCATTGTTTATCACCACATACCTGTTTATTTTATCATTCTCAGTGATTCTTGTCAATAACGATTGCGCTAATCTCTTGTGCGGCGAGAGATTTGTTTTTAAGCAATTTTAATAATAAATTGCAGAAAGCCGATTGCTTTATCGCAAGAAAAAAAGCCTCTGTCGAAACAGAGGCTTTAAAGACATTTTTCTGGAAAATCAGTTTTTCTTCGCGGATTTGATAAGAGCAGCAGAAGCAGCGCCGCAACCGATTACGGAGAGAGCTACCAGCGAATACGCAAGCATATCGTTAGAACCGGTCTTAGGAGATACCGGACTGGGATCGGGAGAGGGAACACCGGTCGTAGCCTGAGTTTCGGGCTCTGTGGTAGCGACGGGGCTATCAACAGAAATTGCAAAAGCAGAAACGGTTGAGAAAGCCATAATCATTACCGCGATCATCATTGTTACAAGTTTCTTCATAATTATCCTCCTGATTTACAAATTAAATAACACAAATGCTGTGAAATTTTCTATCGGTGACTTGATTATATCATAATAAAATCAAAATGTAAAGTGTTTTTTCGGATTCTTTTGTGGCAAATAATAAAAAATTCTTCGCAAAAAATTTTCTTTCTTATTTTGCACGTTTTGCCGTCGGTTTCGAAAAAATACGCAAGTTTGTCTTGCATATCTTTGCGGCAGAAGGTATAATTAAAATGAATCAGTATGGAAAGGATGAAAGCCATGAATATTACGCAGCTTCAGGAGGAGATCCTCCGTTTGAAAAAAGAAAAAGACGTTTGTATTTTGGCGCACAGTTACCAGGCGCGCGAGATCTGCGAGATCGCCGATTTTACCGGCGACAGCTACAAGCTGAGCGTGGACGCTTCGAAGGTGACAAACCAAAACATTTTGATGTGCGGTGTGCGGTTTATGGCGGAGACCTGCAAGATTTTATCGCCCGCAAAAACCGTGCTTCTTGCGCAGCCCTTTGCGGGATGCGCGATGGCGGATCAGATGGACAGGGCGCTGATCGAGCAGGTTAAGGAAATGTACCCAAACCACACGGTGGTTGCATATATCAATACCACGGCAGACCTGAAAACCGTTTGCGACGTGTGCGTTACCAGCTCGTCGGCGGTCAAGATAGTTAACAACATTGAAAACAAGGATATTCTGTTTATCCCGGACTGCAACCTGGGCGCGTTTGTTGCGAAGCAGTGCCCCGACAAAAACATTAAGCTTTTGAACGGCGGATGCCCGATCCACGCCTGCGTCAACACCGACGACGTTAAAAAGGCGAAGGAGATGTATCCCGACGCAGAGCTGCTTGTGCATCCGGAATGCGTTCCCGAGGTATGCGCGCTTGCCGACTACATAGGCTCGACCTCCGGCATTATGGACTACGCCGTGAAGTCGGACAAAAAAGAATTTATCATCGGCACGGAGATCAGCATTGCCGAGCATTTGCAGTATATGTGCCCCGACAAGACCTTCCGTATCCTCAGCCTTAAGCTGATTTGCCCGAATATGAAGGCGACGACCTTGGTTGACGTATACAACTGCCTTGCAGGAAAAGGCGGCGAGGAGATCGTTCTCGGCGACGAAACTATTCGCGCGGCGCGTCACTGCATTGACGAAATGATCCGCCTTGGTGACTGATATGTCTTTGAAAGCGTTGATCGCGATGAGCGGCGGAGTGGACAGCTCGGTTGCCGCTTATCTGATGAAAAAAAGCGGATGCGACTGCACCGGAATTACCCTTAAGCTTTTTGACAACGACGATATTGGCGAAAAGCAGGAAAAAACCTGCTGCTCGCTGGACGATATTGAGGACGCCCGCAGCGTTTGCCGCAAAATCGGTATCCCCTACTACGTTTATAATTTCAAGGACAGCTTTAAGGAAACCGTGATCGCGCGGTTTATAGGCGCGTATGAGGAAGGCAGAACGCCGAATCCCTGCATTGACTGCAACCGCTTTATTAAATTTGAAAAGCTGCTGCGCCGCGCCGAGGAGCTTGAGGCAGACTGCGTGGTGACAGGTCATTACGCCCGTGTTGTATTTGATGAAAACAGCGGCAGATACCTGCTGAAAAAGGCGGTAGACCTGAGCAAGGATCAAAGCTATGTGCTGTATTCTCTGACGCAAAAGCAGCTTGCCAAAACGCGGTTTCCCCTGGGAGAGATGACCAAGGAGCAAACGCGCGCGCTGGCGGAGGAGCTTGGGCTTGTAAACGCCCAAAAGCGCGACAGTCAGGATATTTGCTTTGTGCCGGACGGCGATTACGCGCGGTTTATTGAGCAATACACCGGCAAAACATATCCGCACGGCGACTTTACCGACGAGGACGGCAATGTTCTGGGCGAGCACAAGGGAATTATTCGCTACACCATAGGTCAGCGAAAGGGCTTGGGGCTGGCGCTGCCGCACCCGATGTATGTTAAAGAAAAAAATTTGGCGGAAAACAAGGTAGTGCTGTGCGACAACGCGGCGCTGTTTTCCAAAGAGCTTTTGGCAGGCGACCTTAACCTGATCGCCTTTGACCGTATTGAGGCGCCGCTGCGCGTTTACGCGCGCGTGCGATATAACCAAAAGGAACAGCCCGCGACCGTATATCAAATTGACGAGGACACGATCAGGGTGGTTTTCGACGAACCTCAGCGCGCTATTTCCAAGGGACAGGCTGTCGTTTTGTACGACGGAGACGTTGTTCTGGGAGGCGCGACGATATTGTAGAAAGGATAATTATGAAATGCTATAATTGTAACAAGGAATATGCTAACGCACGCTTTTGTCCGTACTGCGGCGCGCAGCGCAAAAGCAAGCTGCCGCTGATATTGTCGCTGGCGGCGATCGGTGTGCTTTTGGCAGCGGCAGCGGTTTTCGCTGTTATTATGCTTAACCGAACGCCGAACCCTGCAACCGACAACACTGCGCAAACGCTTACGGTGCAGAATAACGGTTCCTCCATGGAAAACACCATTATGAGCGGTGAAAAGCTTACCGTCAACAAGCAGGCTGTTGTAAAGCCCGGCGATATTATTGCCTTTACCAAAGACGGAAACCGCGATATTACGGTGGTAAAGCGCGTGATCGCAACGGAAGGACAAAAGCTGCGGCTGGATTATGATAACGACGCTGTTTATGTGGACGGCGTCAAGATCAACGAGCCGTATGTCAAAGACGGCCAGACCTTTGGTCATAACAAGCCGAGCCTTGATTTTTTGCATTTGGACAAAACAGGAAGCATTATTATTCCGGAAGGCAAACTGTTTGTTATGGGAGATAACCGCGTTATTTCCCTGGACAGCCGTTCCGAAACGGTCGGACTGATCGACAAAGAGAATGTTTTGGGCGTGGTTGAACTGCCCTGATTATATAGGTGTTCTTTATGTATTGTTGGCATTGTATGGCACAACTGAATACAGAATCTGTGATTTGTCCGCAATGCGGCAATCCGCCGCGCGAACTGAATCCGCCGCATCATTTGGCGGCAGGCACGGTGCTTGACAAAAGGATCCTTGTCGGCAACGCCATCGGCGAGGGCGGATTTGGCATTACCTATGTGGGTTTTGACCTTTCGGCGAACACGAAGGTGGCGGTGAAGGAATTTTTTCCGTCCGGCTTTGCCAACCGCAACAACGAGAAATCCAACGAGGTGCTGCTGAACTATTCACGTCAGGGCGAGTATTTTCGCAAGGGCAAGGAAAACTTTTTGCGCGAAGCGCACAGCATTGCCAAGTTTTCAAACGAACGCGGCGTGGTTGATGTTCGCGAGTTTTTTACCGAAAACAACACCGCGTATATCGTTATGGAATTTTTGGACGGCGTGAATTTGAGCAAGTATATCAGCCAGCACAATGTTTTTTCTCCAAAAGAAATTATAGAGCTGATGCTGCCGGTGATGGTGTCTTTGGAGCGGATCCACAAGGAAGGCGTTATTCACCGCGACATCTCCCCCGATAATATCGTTTATCTTACCGACGGAAGCCTTAAGCTGACCGATTTTGGCTCGGCGCGGTATTTTTCCGGCGACGACGAAACAAAATCGCTTTCCGTCGTGCTGAAGCCCGGCTACGCGCCGCACGAGCAATACGGCAGAAAAAGCAGTCAGGGACCGTGGACGGATGTGTATGCCTTGTGCGCTACGCTGTATAAATGCATTACCGGCATTACGCCTGTCGACGCTTTTTCGCGTGCTCAGCATGACGACCTGAAAACGCCCTCGGAGCTTGGCGTTAAGATCGACCGCGCGCCCGAAGCGGTGATCATGCACGGGCTGGAGATCTATCCCGAGGATCGGTATCAGAATATGGGCGAGCTTATCAACGCCTTTACCGCCGCGATCGTGCAGCACGACAATCCAAGCACGATCGTTTATCACCACGAACAGCCGGACGGCGGCGGTGAGGCGCAAACAGCGCTTGCCGAAACAAACGACGGCACGCAGCAGCTGCCCGAGGAGGAACACAACATCACCTACGGCGACAGCAGTGATTATTTTCAGCGTGTTCCGAAAAAGCAGGAAAACAAGCCGTTGAAGCCGATGCCTTCGTCGGAATATCCGCCGAAGGATGACGGCAGCACAGACGACGCGGACGACAGCCGAAAGAGCAGCAAGCGCGCGGCGCGCATAATCGCCCTGAAGGCGAGCCTTGTCACCGTGGCGCTGGTGCTGGTGCTGGTGATCACGATACAGATAATCGCACGCTGCGGATATGCCGGCAACGCGGACACAAGCGCCGAAAGCACTGTGCCGGCGGCAAAGCAAACCGATGAGTTTTCCGCCGCTCTGGCGCAGTCGCGAACCTTTGCCTGTGACACCGGCTCGTTTATTACCGTTAATAAGGATCATACCGCTTCGTATTACTCCATCCGTCTGTTTTCCATGGTCGGCAACTATGTTACCGACAACAGCAGCGAGCTTGTCAATAATGAGAATATTTTCTCTGTTTGCGGCAGCAGCCGCCTTGGGTACTACGGACTGCGGCGCGACGGCACGGTTGTCGCGCTTAAGACCGCAAAAACGGTTTTGGGGTACAGCTTTGTTGATTCCGAGAAATTCGCGGATGAGATCTCGGAATGGAGAAACGTTATACAGATCGCATCGGGCGATGATTTTCTTGTCGCTTTGAACGACGACGGCAATGTTTTGACCGCAGGCAAAGCTCCGGACGTTTCAGACTGGGAGAACATAGCGTTTATCAACGCCGACGGAAGCACCGTTTTGGGACTGGAGAGCAGCGGCGTTTTGCATTCCTCGGACACCGAGAAAACCCGGCGCGGCATTGCGTCGTTTTGCACCGACAGCGTGGACTTTTGCATTAAAAAGGACGGCACGGTGCAGCCGCTTTCAGACAGCGGCAGTCTGCCGGAAACCGGCGCTTGGGGAAATATTATTTCTTTGAGTTACCGAAATGAAAGGCTGGTGGGGCTGAAACGCGACCACACTGCCGTTGCCGTAGGCGAGAATCCTCCGAATTTGAGCGAATGGAGCGATATTGCCGCCGTTAGATCCGCTTCGAATTACACCCTCGGCAAAAAATCCGACGGAAGCTTTGTGATCGCCTGCAACAACGCTTCGCTGAGATATGACTTTGAAAAGAAGGTAAACGGACAAACGACTGACACGACAGCGGCTTCCTCAGCCACGCACCGCGTAAAGTTTATCAATTACGACGGCGAGGTATTGAAGGAAGAATGGGTGCAGGACGGGCAAACGGCGACGCCGCCTGCCGACCCGGTAAAGCCCGAGGATCGTTACTACCGTTATCGCTTTAAGACCTGGTCTCCGGATTATTCGCGCATTACCGGCGATGTGACGATTGCGCCGATTTTTGAATCTGTCAGCAAATCCTGACGCGAAAGTGCAAGAGCTTATGGAGGATTTATGCGTTGCCGGGCGGACTGATCGTCGTTGTTTTTATTGTGTTTATTTTGATCGGCAATATCGCCGGATTGATCGTTGCGCTTATTATTTCGCTGATACTCGGAATTGCGGTCGGAATTATTTACGGGGCAAACGAAAAAGCAAAAAACGAAAGGCGCGTTCGGAGCCTTCTCCGAACGCGCCGCGGCATTTTGTGCGTACATATATGGAAGCGCGCGCATTTTACGGCACCGGAAGATGTATTGACGACCTTTTGTATGTGGAGCAAATCGATATTGAAACGCGCGACGGAAAAACCGTTATTAAGTTTCCGCAAAATGATGCGCCGTTCACAGCGCGATTTCACAAATCGATGCAGCTTCCAACGCTTCCCTACTACGGCAACTGTGTGGTTTGGCTGTTGGAGGACGGATGGGAGATCGTGCATCTTTACTGATTATATTTTGAAAGCAAAAAGAGGCTGTCGCAAATCGAAAGAATTTGCGGCAGCCTTTGGTCTTGAATGAATTATTGAATGTTAAGCTTGCTACAATGCGCAG
>JBGUOX010000026.1:0-4831 GCA_045129995.1 Ruminococcus sp.
AATTTGATCAAAATTTTGTTATAAAAAACTCATAACACAATTCTAACACCTAACGGTTTTATAACAAAAAAGGGCCTACCTTAACGGTTTGGCCCTAAAATGCGGTGAATAGAGCGATCCCCTACTGGTCCTTATACCATCCCCATTGCTGCTTTTTCCACGGATTGCGGCGGCTGTTTGTGAGCTTGTATCCCAGCTTTTCCATGATTGCCCCGAGTCGTTTTTCATCCGTACGCTTTACCGATGATGCGTTAAAACCCAGTCCGTATTTGAGAATGTTGCGGCTGGTGATCGGATAACCCGACTCTCCGGCGGCGTCCTGCATCTCAATCCATGAAAGGATCTCATCCTCCCAGGAGTCACAAAGTATATGCTTTTCGTTCTCAGTTTCCTGGTACTGCTCGATCCCCCGGTGCAGCTTTTCGCCGCCGTCGGCCTTGTAGATTTCTGCGCCCTCGGCCCACAACTGCAGAATGTCGGCACGGATCTTCTCAATATCAATTTTGTGCACGTCCACACATGCAAAGCGGCGGTTACCGGTATAATCGGTTAAAAATGCGCTGTTGTTGGTGGTCATAATGAAAAGGCAGTGGCGGATCGCGGTTACCTGGTCGCGGGAGTAAACGGGGCGCCACTGGTCCGCGTCCAGGGTTAAAAAGTCCTTAAGTTCGTCAATGTCTTTTTTGCTCATACCGGCCATTTCGCCGACTTCAATCACGGTCTTGCCCTGGATCCTCTGTGCAAGTTCCTTGTTTTCAAGGCGCATTGATACACCGGTACACCACTGGTCATTAAGCGCCAGGGCCCGCACGGCGGTGGATTTTCCGATACCCTGGGCACCGATCAGGATTATGGATATATCAGCCTTAACGGGTTTTTCTGCAGTCGCTCTGGCGTACAGCATAGCGAACAGGTAACGGCCGATCGCGGCGTTGTAGGGAGTCTGCTCCGCGCCGCAGTAATCGGCAAAAAAGCGCTCCGCGCGTTTAACACCGTCCCACTTCGGCATGTTTAGATCCAGGTAATTGCGCAAACTGTTGAACCGGTTGCGTACACTCACGGCCTCCATCGCGTCAAAACACGGCCCCGTCCCGATGCGCCCCATTTTGAACCCGAATTTTTCAAGACGCACAATAAGCTCTACTGTGTATTTAGCGTCTGTGTATTCCTCCCACTGTGCGCCGGGGATCGCCTTGCGGATCTTCTTTGCATTGGTGAATGAGTCATACGCGAGCTCATAGCCGATCACGGTCGGGCAGCTCATAGCAAGCCGCAGTGTAGTAAAACCATATGAGATTATCCCTTTGTCATTCCTGAACTTTTCCAGGGTTTCACGCCTCCGGTTTTCTCCGGGGTATTCCTCCGTTTGTGTTTCATCGGGGTACTGGTCTGCGGGGATCTCCTCATAACCCATATGCTCAAGATGTGCTTTGAAATCATCGATCGTGCGCTTTGAACAGTGAGCGTGCAGGCACTTAAAAGCCCCGCGAGGGTAACCGTTTGAGCCGATCGGAAAATATGCGGTATCACGGCCGCCTGATTCGTTTGTGTGCTCGGAACACCACGGGCACATAATAAATAATTCGCCGTTAGGGCCGTAACTCAGGACCTCGCCGCGCTCCTCAAGAAAGTCACGCACCGGATCCATTGCTTTGAAGGTCTGGCCCTTTACTCTCACGCCTGCGGAGGCGGTCTGTACATTTTCCACACCGTACAGGGTGCTGATTGTGTCTATAAACGAGTCCAGGATCTCGCCCTTAATTTCCGGTACATCTACGAACGGCCGCCCGCTCCAGCTGTAGCGGGTGCCCTTTGGATGCGTTCCACAGCACGCAAGCTGCTGACCGTCGGCCAGGATCTCCACTTTGTCGCCGTCCGGCATGGCAATTATTTTTTTGCTTATGTTTTCACCAGGCTTATGATCTGATATAATGAACAAAGCGGCCCAGCGCGCGCCGCCTCGTTTTCTTAGTGGTATATCGGGGGCTCCGATCATTCCTGAAAAGAGTTCCCTGATTTCCCCCGCCCTCTCCTCATTATCGCAGTCACAGTCTATCGCGATAATTCCGAGATCCCCGCCGGTCCTGATGCAAAAACCGTTATCAGGGTCTTTGCTCCACTGCTCGATCTCCTCTGGCGTCGTTTCGTGCCGGGTCCAGTTCTGCATACCGGCCACAGCTCCGGTCTTGGTTTTGACCGATGGAACCTTGCCGCGGGTATTCGATTTTGTAAGGGCCCCGACGGCAGTCAATTCCGGGTTGCTGACAATAGGCAGCACGCGGGAGGTTAACCGGCTGGTTTTTACGAGTTCCCATTCGGACGGCATCGCGCCGTATCTTTTTTGGCTATTGCTCATTCTTTACGCCCCCCCCGCAGTTTTTAACCTGGCGGTAAAGTTCCGCTATTTTTGTGTACAGTGACAGCCGCGGATTTGAATAGCTTTCACAGTTGAAACGCATTTTATTCACCGTTACGCGGTGAACGCCCAGGATCGCAGCCATCTGGCTATCCGTGTAATGACCTAGATCACGGATCTCATTAAGCATATTTGCTATCGGATTTTTTTCAGTTTCCATAAAACGGCCTCCTTAGCCGTGTGTAAATTGTAGTAGTTACATTACAATATATTAATCTTACCACATCCGCATAAAAATAAAAACCGATCGACCTCAAATTTTTTGACGTGCTGCACATATCGAAAATATATTTGTGCTATGATATCAAGTTGAAAAAATCTATATAACAAATCGCACGGGGGCGCTATGCAGACAGATAATTTTGACCGGCCGGCCAAGAGCCGCATAGTGTCCGCGTCATTTGTGGAGCACCGCTTAAGGGTTATCCTTACGCTGTACAAGGGCACTTTTGCCAGTGGGTCAAACTCCACCACGATCGATGACCTGGCTATAAGCGCGAAAATTCAAAAGCTACCCGTCCCGGACTTTGGCAAGGCGTCAATCGAGATCACAAACATGCCGCTTGACGACATGGAAAAGCTAACGACTTTGGCTTTTCACCCGCTCTATCAAAAGCGCAATTATGTGAACGTCTATGCGGGTGATGATATGCACGGCTACACTGAGATTTTTGCGGGCAATATCGTACGCGCCGCGGCGGACCTTAACAGCACGCCGGACGTAAAACTTAAGATTGAGGCTCAGGTGGGTTTCTGGGGGCGCATTACCGCCGACGGAGCGACCGCTGTCCGAGGTTCACAGCCCGCCGCGGATTTTATCGGCGGTCAGGTGCAAAAAGCGGGGTTTACTTTTGAAAATCGCGGGGTTACCGCACAGCTGCGCAATTCTGTGTACAACGGATCACCGATCCACCAGGCTATGAAGGCGACTAAGCAGATAGGCGCGGAGCTTATCCTGGATGACAACCGGGCAATTCTTTTACCCGCGGGCGGAGCGGTGAACACTGCAGGCAATGCGATATTGATTAACAAGGACACGGGGCTGCTTAAGTACCCGACTGTTACGCAGAACGGCATAGAATTAACGACAGTATTCAATCCCGCTTTACGTTTCGCCGGTATTTTCAAGCTGGAGACCGAGGTTCCGAAGGCATCGGGAACCTGGAGGATTATCAAGCTGAGCCATGACCTGAGTGCGAACAGTCCGCGGCAGGGAAAATGGGAAAGTAAGATCACGGGATTTTATCCGCATATGAGCGGCGCGATCGGGAGGTTTATCTAATAATGGCTATTGACCAGAACGACAAAAGGGGTCTGCAGCGTCCCGGCACCGCCGAGAGCGATTTTAACGAGCTGCAATATTCGATTGAGCAATATCTCAATAACGAAGTTGAGACCGCATGGGTAGGCCGGATTGACGGATGCAGCACAGAGGGCAGCGGCCCGACGGGGACCGCCGACGTTACACCGATGACAGCGCAGAGTGATGCGGAGGGTCAGGCGTTGCCGATGGTGAGCGTGCCCGCATTGCCGCACACGCGACTCCAGGCGGGAAAAGTCGGAATTATAATTAACCCGGTTCCGGGCGATCGCGTGGTTTGTGTGAGCTGCAAGGGTGATATAAGCACGATTAACCGCGGTACCGCCAGCCCGCAGCGCCCTGGGTCATTCAGGACTTTTGATCAATCCGACAGCGTGATCGTAGGAACTTTGCACACTGATGAGCCGACAACGTATATTCAGCTGGAGCAGGACGAAACAATCTACATTAAGGCGCCGGACAAAATAACGATTGAGACCGACGCGGAGGTCATAATTAAGAGCGCGGGACCGGTAACGATTGACGCGCCAAAGGTTAAAATCACCGGCACCCTCGAGGTGGGATCTATAACAAGCTCCGGCGGTGTTTCGATTGATACATCGACTGTTAGCATGACCGGCGATCTCAATGTCACAGGAAATATAAACGCCGGCGGGCACATTCACGGCAACTAGGAGCGGCATATGGCAGATATAAAAGGGCATACATTACAGCTTGATCCGGACGAATGGGATCTAATTCTTGACGACGGCGGGCAGATCGTCGATACCTCCGGCGCTTATGGCATCGCGCAGAATGTTGCCAATGCCGTGCGGCTTTTCACTGATGATGCGTATTATTTCCGCGATCGCGGCATTCCGCATTTTACGTTAGACCTCGGGAGAAAACTCAATAAGCGCATGATCTGCGCGGAGTATGAGAGCGCCGCCGTGGCCGTTGACGGCGTGCTGAGTGCAAATTTGCTTGATGTTACCCTGGCGCATGGAGGCGTCGCGGTAACGGGCGAGCAGTTAACTGATAGAACATTAACCGGCGATCTTGAGATCGTCACAGAGGACGGGGAGGCCGTAAATGTTGCATTTTGATCCGGCAAC
>JBGUOX010000027.1:0-10127 GCA_045129995.1 Ruminococcus sp.
TTTTCAAAAATATTTCAAAAAAATACCCCGTACCCATGTTTGAGTACGAGGTATATCTTTTTGAGTGCTAGCTTAATGACATTGCCCTTCTCAGGGGCTTTTTTCATTGAGATATAGATCGTATAGGGAAGAGTGCCGTGAAGTTATGCCTGTACCTTGAGGAACTGTTCCTGCATGTAGGCGTAGACTTCGTCGTCTACGTTTTGGAAGATGTAGCACTTGTCGAGATATTCCTTCGGCGGGAAGGTCAGCTCGCTCTCCTTGATGTCGTCGTCGAGGTACTCGGGCGCCTTGGTGTTGGGCGTGCCGTAGCGCAGGTATTTGCAGTTCTCGGCGGCAATCTTCGGCTCGTGCATAAAGTTGATGAACTTCTCGGCGTTCTCGGTGTTCTTGCTGCAGGTGGGAATACACATCGCGTCATAGAACAGGTTGGAGCCGCTTGCCGGCAGACAGTAGTCCAAATCCTCGTTTTCGTCCATCATGGCAGCGATGTCGCCTGCGTAGTAGGGCGCGATGGCTGCCTGGCTGCCCTCCATCTCGTTGAACACCTGATCCATGACATACTTTTTCAGCAGCGGTTTTTGCTCCTTGAGCTTCACAACCGCCTTGTCGATGTCCGCCTTGGTGCAGCTGGACGGGTTGATGCCACATTCCTGCATGGCGATCGCCATGGCGTCGCGGCTGTTGTTGAACATCAGAATTTCGCCCTTGAGGTCCTTGTCCCACAGCGCGTTCCAGTCGGTGGGCGCTTCCTTCACCTTGGTTTTGTCATACACCAAAGCGGTCACGCCCCAGGAGTAGCAAACCGTGTATTTGCCCTCGGGATCGCAGGGGAGGTTCTTGAACTTCTCGTCAACGTACTGATAGTTGGGAATGTTGTCGTAGTTGATTTCCTTGAGCAGCTTTTCCTTGACGAGCTTGCTGATCATGTACTCGGAGGGGAAGATGACATCATAGCTGTCATTGCTCTGCGTCAGCTTGCTGTAGAGCTCCTCGTTGGTGTCATAGGTGGTGTAGTTGACCTTGATGCCGGTGGATTTTTCGAATTCATCCAAAACATCCATCAGGCCGTCCTCGCCCTGTGCAAGATATTCGCCCCAGTTATAGACGTTGACTTCGCCCTTGCTGCCGGGCTTTTGCGCTTCGCCGCCGTCGATGGTTTTGCTGTCGCTGCCGCAGCCTGCAAAGCAGGTTACGGCGGTGCCGAGCATGGCAACGGAAAGAAGTGCGGAAAGAATCTTTTTCATTTTTTACCCCCAAAAATTTATATGAATTATGAAAAACGGAGCAACGCCGTTTTTTTCTATAGAAAACTTTTTCATCCCGCCGTTATGAACGGCGTCGATAGGATGAATTCTTCAAAAGGCGGGCGAGACCGTCCGCGACGCTTTTTTCATTTATGAGCGCTGCGCCGCCTTTTTTTCGGCGCGGCGTTCATAGACGTTAATCAGCACCAAAACAACGATAATTGCCACAAACAGCAGTGCCGACAGCGCGTTGACGGTGGGGCGCACCTGCTTGCGCAGCATTTCGAAGATTTTGGTGGAAAGGTTGTTGAACTTCGCGCCGCGTGTGAAGTGGGTGATGACCACGTCGTCCATGGAGTAGGTGAAGCTCATCAGCAGTCCCGACAGAATTCCGGGCATCAGCTCGTGAATGACAACCTTATAAAATGCCTGCCACTGGTTGCAGCCCAAATCCAGCGCCGCGTCGTAAATGCTCTGATCCATGCGCCGCAGACGGGGCATGACGTTGAGCACCACAAAGGGCACACAGAAGCAGACGTGGGAAATCAGCACCGTTCCAATGCCCATTTCAAAGTTGAGCAGCACGCCCACAAAGCTGAACAGCAGCATAAGCGACACGCCCATGACGATGTCGGGGCTGATAATCGGCAGGTTGGAAACATTTTGAATCACCGCACGGCTTTTGCCTCTGAAATTGTTGATGCCAATCGCGGCGGCGGTGCCGAGGATAGTGGCTAATATCGACGCGAGCACCGCCACCAGCAGCGTGTTGCCCAGCGCGTTCATCAGCTCCTGACTTTTGAACAGCTCGCCGTACCATTTAAAGGAAAAGCCCTTCCAGACGGTGACGTTTTTGCCGGCGTTGAACGACATAATAATCATCACCGCAATCGGCACATAAAGAAATAAAAATATCAGTCCGAGATAGATTTTGGAAACGACGCCCAGCTTGTTTTTACGCATTATGCAATCGCCTCCTCGTCACCGAACAAATTCATCAGTATCAGGAACACCAAGATAAACACCATCAGTATCAGCGAAATCGCCGAGCCGGTGTTTTGGTCGCTCAGGAAAATGCGGTCGATGACGTCGCCTATCATGAGGTCGTCCATGCCGCCGAGGTGCTCCGCCACCAAAAAGGTGCTGGCGCTCGGCACAAACACCATCGTAATGCCCGAGATGACGCCCGGAATGCTCAGCGGAAAAATCACCTTGCGGAATACCGCTGTGCCGTTGGAGCCCAAGTCCTGCGCCGCTTCAATCAGGTTGTAGTCGATTTTGGACATCACCGTGAAAATCGGCAGCACCATAAACGGCAGATATTCGTACACCATGCCCACCACCACGGCGGCGGTGTTGCCGATGTAGGTGCCGTGGATGCCCAGCATTGACAGCGCCATATCCAAGGGACCGTTTTTCTGTAAAAGAATTTTCCACGCGTAAATGCGCAGCAAAAAGTTCATCCACATGGGAATCATGATAATCAGCTGCACGGTGCGCTGGGTGGATTCCTTCATCCTCGTCAGCAAATAGGCGACGGGGTAGGCGAGCACCAAGCAAATCAGCGTGGACAAAAACGCTATCCAAAGCGATTTGGCAAACACGTCGCGGTACTCAAACGCCTTGACAAACGGCTCCAGCGAAAATTCGCCCGATTTGGTGCGGAACGCGGTCAAGCCAATCATCACAATCGGAATCATCGTGAAGATGACCATCCAGATGATGTAGGGGATAGAAAGCTTTTTTGATTTCACTTCTCCGCCTCCTGTTCTCCGGAGGAGAGCACCTCAAAGCTCGCCTTGGAAAAGTCAAAATAGAGCGGCACGTAAGTCGCGACCTGCTCGTCGGTGTCGCTGAGCATCAGCCACTTGCGCGTGTCGGATTCCAGAATGATCTCGTTGTGCTCGCCCTTGTAAACGACAGACTCAATGTATGCGTCCTTCAAATCTCCGTCGCCGTCGCCCGTTATGGAAAGCGCGTCAAAGGGCAAATAAATCTTGATCTTGCTGCCCTCGGGAAAGTATTTGTCCCTGACGGTGATCGTTTCATCCTCAAGCTCAAACTCAAAGCTGCGGTCGCTCTCGTCGGCATAGGTTACGACGGTTTCGATGACGTTGCTTTCGATGGGCAGCAGCTTGTTCATGATCTGGATGTTAAAGGGTATCACGCGCAGTCCGACGGTGCTGCCGACCTCGGCGCTTTTGGTGGACTGTATCAATATCTCACACTTGCCGACGCGCACGCTCATTTCATAATGAACGCCCTTAAAGGTGACGTTTTCAACCACGCCGACCAGCTGTCCGTTTTCGGGCGTTGTAATGATAACGTCCTCGGGGCGGATCACAACGTCGACCGGCGTGTTGGTGCCGAAGCCCTTGTCAACGCACTCAAGCTCCTTGCCCAGGATCCGCACGCGGCAGTCGCCCATCATTATGCCGTTGAGGATGTTCGCCTCGCCTATAAAGTCGGCGACAAAGGCGTTGACGGGTTCGTTGTAAATGTCCTCCGGCGTTCCGATTTGCTCAATAACGCCGTTGTTCATCACCACGACGCGGTCGCTCATAGTAAGCGCTTCCTCCTGGTCGTGGGTGACATAAATAAAGGTTTTTTTGGTTTGCTGCTGGATCTCCTTAAGCTCAAGCTGCATACTTTTGCGAAGCTTTAGGTCAAGGGCGCCAAGCGGCTCGTCCAGCAAAATAATATCAGGGTCGCACACCAGTGCGCGCGCTATGGCAACGCGCTGCTGCTGACCGCCGGAAAGTTTTGCCACCGAGCGCTTTTCATAGCCCTTTAAGTCGACGATGGCAAGCATTTTCATAACTTTTTGTTTGATTTCATCCTTCGGGCATTTTTTCAGCTTTAGTCCGAAGGCAACGTTGTCGAAAACGTTTAAGTGCGGGAACAGTGAATACTTCTGAAAAACGGTGTTGACATTGCGCTTGTGAGGCGGAAGCCCGTTGATGCGTTCGCCGTCAAAGATAATGTCACCGCTGTCAGGTTCAATAAAACCGCCGATAATGCGCAGGGTAGTGGTTTTTCCGCAGCCGCTGGGGCCGAGGATCGTCACAAACTCTTTTTCATGAATATCGAGGTTGATATTGTTGAGGATAACCTCACCGTCGAAGCTGACGAAAATATCCTTTAAAGATACAATGATCTTTTTCTCCGTCTGTTCCATTTATGCACCCCTTTTACCTATTAATAAGTTTGTTCGCTAAAAACACAAATTAGATTATATGACAAAACGGGGGAAAAGTCAATATGATTCATAATTTGTCACAGGGAAATGCGCCGCGCGAGGAATTGCCGGGCTTGTTTGGCGCTTTTGCCGAATGTTAATTCGCATAAATAAAATTAGTATTACATCAATGAATAATATGACGTAATAATGCACAAAAAAAACGGTACCGATTTGTCATATAAAACATATACAAAATTTTAATAATTTGGTATAATAAAAGTGAACTTTTATGAAAGGATGGTTTTTTGATGAAAATGTTCAGAAAACTCGTAAGCGTTGTTGCTGCTGCAACATTACTTACCTCGTCTATGGCATTCTCATTTTCGGCAAACGCCGCGCAGGTTGAAGAGACCGCTGCGATCGCAAGTGAACCGAATTTGCAGGATAATCCGGCGGACGGCGTAATTTTGCACGCGTTCAACTGGTCTTACAATTCAATCAAACAAAACTTGCCGCAGATCGCAGCGGCAGGCTATACCACTGTTCAGACTTCACCTGTAACCCAGCCTAAGGACTATGGTATGTCCTCAGACGTGGCGATGCAGTGGCCGAAGCTGTATCAGCCCGTCAGCCTGTCGATCGCGCAAAGCTCTTGGCTTGGCACCAAGGCGGAACTTACCGCTCTGTGCACCGAGGCTGACAAATACGGCATCAAAATCATTGTTGATATCGTAGCCAACCATATGGCAAACTTCAAGGAGGCTAACGGTACCATCAACAGTAACAAGCTGCACACAGAGGTCAAGGACTATGAGCCCACCCTCTATAACAGCTACAGCACCTATTTCCACAGTGAAACCTACAACGCGAGCGACAGCTCCGCCGAGACCATGACACGCGGTCACGTTTCCGAGTGTCCCGACCTTAACACCGCCAACTCCTATGTGCAGGACAAGATCTACAATCTGCTCAAGGAATGCATCGACTGCGGTGTTGACGGCTTCCGTTTCGACGCTGCAAAGCACATCGAAACCGAGTCCGACGGCAGCGTTTATTCCCAGTTCTGGGTAAACACGCTGGACAAGGCGGCTACCTATTATCAGAACAAAACCGGCAAAACTCTGTTTGCTTACGGCGAGATCCTGAATACCCTCGGCGGCAGAAACGTAAACGCTTACACCAAGCGTATGCGCGTCACCGAGAACAAGTATTCCGATAACATCCTCGCCGGCGTTAACAGCAACAACACAAACCAGGCTTCCGCCACCAACTACCAGCTCAGCGGCGACGCTAACAAGGCGGTAGTTTGGGCTGAGTCCCATGATACCCATATGGGCGAAAGCGGTTCGGCAGGTCTTAGAAACACCTCCGGTGTTTCCGACGCAAAGATCGTCAACGCATGGGCTATCGTTGCGGCGAGAAAAGGCTCAACTCCTTTGTATTTTGCTCGTCCCGGTTCTGCGCTGATGGGCGAAGCAGCAGGCGACCTCACCTATAAGAGCACCGTTGTTTCCGAGATCAACAAGTTCCACAACGCTTTTGCTAACGTTAACTCCGAGAAGGTCGGCGTTTCCGGCTCTATCGTTTACGTTGCCAGAGGCACACAGGGTGTTGTTCTTTCCAACATCACCGGCGCTGCCGCATCTGCTAATGTCAGCGGCACCGGTCTTGCGGACGGTACCTACACCGATACCGTAACAGGCAACAGCTTTACCGTAACCGGCGGCACCCTCAAGGGCAACATCGGCAGTACCGGCGTAGCAGTTGTATATAAGTCAACTTCTACTCCCAAGGCTTTCGCTTCCGTTGAAAGCGGCAGCTTCACCACCGACACCATGGTCGTGCAGCTTGGCTTTGAGAATGCTGTAAGCGGCACCTATGCGCTTGAGAACAGCGCTCCCGTAAGCTTCACCGGCACTCCCAACATCAGAATCGGTTCCGACTATAATGTCGGCGAGACCATCACCCTTAATCTGACCGCTACCGACGCTGCGGGACAGACTGCAAAGGCAACTTACTTCTACACCAAAAAGCAGCCCACTACCTCGGGCATCTTTGTATTCCTCAAGCCCAGCATCGCTAAAAACTGGACAAACGTTTCCTGCTATGTTTACGATGAGGATACCAAGAACAAGCAGATCACCTATTCCAACGGCGGATGGCCCGGTCAGAAGATGACCTATGATCAGACGCTGGGATATTACTACATCGAGATCCCCGCTGCCTGCGTAGAACAGAATGCTACTACAGGCGCTATCTCGGAATCCACCTTCGATTTGCCGCACTCGGCAAATACCTATGTTATCTTCAACGGTCAGAGAAATAACGTTACCACCCAGTATCCCGGTGCTAACGCTTCTGCTTCCCAGAAGCTGAAGCTCGGCGGCGGTACCAGCAACAAGGTTCTTGACGCGGCTAACGCTTCCGGCTGGAAGAACACCACCATGACTCCCACCAAGGTCGAGGTCGAAGCGATCGACGTCACCAAGGGCGATCCCGCTCCTCAGACCGATCCCGAAACCGTTCCTCAGACCGATCCCGAAACCGTACCTCAGACCGAGCCCGAGACCGAGCCCGAAACCAAGCTGGTTGAACTCGGCACCTACGGCGATGTTAACAGAGACGGCAAGATCAACGTTCTTGACGTTACCGCAGTTCAAAGACACAAGGCGCAGTACGAAGCTCTTGACGAGCTTGGATTGCAGCTTGCCGACGTGGACAAGGACGGCGAAATCACAATCAAGGACGCGACCTATATCCAGATGTATGCAGCGGAGTATCCCTCCGGTTATGAGCATACCGGTGAAAAGCTCACCGAATACCGTCCGGTCAATCCCGATGCGCAGAAGTTCGCGGTAACAGCTACTTCTAATTTCTTCCCGAAGAACGTCGTAAGCTTTGACGAGGACACTTCGCTTCTCACCGTTACCTACTTCATCAACAGTGAAAAAGACCTGCTGACAGCCGACTGGCTCCTCAGCTATGACAAGACTGTTCTGCAGCCCACTACCGTTAATATGCCGAATATGCAGGGCTTGGTTGTTAACAACAATCCCGAATCCGTCACCAGCGGCGGCGTAGCCGGCACCATTTCCGACATCAAGACCATTCCGCTCAGCAACGGCGGCAAGCAGGTTCCCTTCGTTTCCGCTACATTCAGAGTACTCAGCGCGAAGGACACCACCGTTAACCTGCACGTTAAGGATCTGATCGCTTCCAAGCTCAACAGCGGCGAAACGACATCCAAGGCTGCAAACGAAGAAGATGTTGTTGAGAATAACATCGTCAGAAAACCCGATTTCAAATATGATTTGGTCACTTCCGTATACGGCGGCGCCTTCAACGGTTCCTATGTAAATGCAAATGATCCTGTCATTCACTACGATCCCGCAGGACCTCAGCCTGTGACTGATCCTACAAACCCGACCGATCCTACCGATCCGATCCCTGTCGGCACCAGAACTATCCTGTTCTCTAACAACAAGGGTTGGACAAATGTTTGCATCCACTATTGGGGCAGCGCAACCCAGCCTGACACCGAGTGGCCCGGTCTTCCCATGACCGAGGTTGGCGTCAATATCTACAACGAGACGCAGTACTCCTTTGACATTCCTACCGATGTAACAAACTTTGTTATCAACGGTACCGAAGGTCAGACCGTCGACATTACTTATGATAGTGTTTCCACCGGTTGGTATCCGCTCGACACTACCAATGAACTCGGTCATTATAACGTAGAGAGCTGGATCTCCGTCGATCCCGATCCCATTCCCACCGATCCCACCGATCCTATCGGCGATACCAAGACTATTGAGTTCACCGATAACCAGGGTTGGGGTATGGTCAACATTTACTACTTCGGCACCGGCAACGATCCCGAATGGCCCGGCTACGGAATGAACAAGAAGGGCGATAACGGCTACGGCGGCGTCAACTACGTTTATGATGTACCGACCAGCGCTACCGGAATCGTATTCTCCGGTCCCGACGGCGCTCCCCAGACTGTTGACATCACTCCCGACTTCAGCGTAACCGGTTACTATCCCACTTCGCAGGACGGCGAAGGAAAGTGGCTGGTTGACTCTTGGACTGATGATAACACCGGCGGTCAAGGCGGTCAGGGCGGTCAAGGCGGCCAAGGCGGCCAAGGCGGCAGCGGCACGATCCTCTTCACAAATAACAAGGGTTGGAGCACTGTTAAGCTTTACTACTACGGCACCGACAACGATCCCGAATGGCCCGGCTATGATATGACTTCTGTCGGCAACAACGGTTACGGTCAACCGCAGTATTCGTTTGATATTCCCGAAGGCGCTTCCGGCTTTGTATTCAACAACGGTGATGACCAGCAGACGGTCGACGCTTACGACACCTCAGTTACCGGCTATTATCCGCTTGACACCAAAGACGGCGAAGGCAAGTGGGAGCTTGGCTCCTGGACTTCCGATCAAGGCGGTTCTCAGGGCGGCGGCTCGATTTCCGGCGACTTCTATCTGATCGGTTACATCAACGGCGCTGATTACGGCGACGGCGAAGACTGGTCAAATCTTGGCGACTACCACTTTGTTAACGGTCAGGTTACCGCTACCTTCAGCGAAGACAGCTATGTTTGCGTCAAGAGCAGCGATATGGTTTGGTATATGACCAACGGCTTCCAGGGTACTGACGTTTCTTCCGTTACCCTGTACAATTCATCTATTACCGGTGAAAATTCCGATAAGATGTATGTGCCCGCAGGTACCCATACCTTCACCTTGAGCACTAACGGTGACGGCATCCTCACTCTCAGCACCGACGGCTCCGGCTCAGGTCAAGGCACCGATCCGACCGAGCCTGCTGAAACCAGAACCATTCAGTTCACCGACAATAACGATTGGGGCAATGTTCACGCATATGCCTTCAATGACGGCGGAGAGTTGATGGGCGCATGGCCCGGCACTGCGATGACAAGCATGGGCGACAACGGCTATGGTCATCAGAACTACAGTGTTGATGTTCCTACAAACGCAACTTACATCATCTTTAACGGCGGCTTGGATGCTCCTCAGACAGTTGACATCCCGTATGAAGCCGATGCAATAGGTTGGTATCTGACCGGTGCTACCGATGATAACGGCAAGTATCTGGCTCAGGCATGGCGTGATGAACCTTCTCCCAATACCGTAACAGTTGTATTCAGCAGCAATAAAGGCTGGACCAACGTAAATATCCATTATTGGGGTGGTTCTTCCGAGAGCTCATGGCCCGGCGTTGCGATGACCTCTATCGGCACCAACGATTATGGTGAGCAGCAGTTCTCTGCTGAGATCCCTGCGGATTCCACAGGAATCATCTTCAATAACGGCAGCTCACAAACAGTTGACATTCCGTTTGACAGCACTGCTTCAGGTTATTACCTTACACAGCAGACAAATGGAAAATGGGAAGTCAGCACTTGGTAAGATTAACGTATAATAAAATCCCCGGACATTTTGTCCGGGGATTTTTTCAGCGCCGCTGGCGTGTTTGAGTTTGGATAAGTCGGGATGACGCGCATTTCAAATTAAAGAAATAAATTTGAAATCAGTATTAATCTTCGATTTTTGTAAAACGTCTTAACTGCTTTCCGTCGCGCCAAATGATTTCTTTAAACATATCATACGGACGAGCCCAAACTTCGTCGGGATTTTTCAGGCTTTTGTACAGAACCAATTTTTCTT
>JBGUOX010000028.1:0-6454 GCA_045129995.1 Ruminococcus sp.
CCAGCTTGCTTTCTTTACGCCCGGGATTTCGCCCTTGTAAGCGAGCTCACGGAAGCAAATACGACAAATACCATACTTGCGGAGGTAGGCGTGTGGTCTTCCGCAGATGTTGCATCTTGAGTACTCTCTGGTGGAAAACTTTTGAGTTCTCTTCTGCTTAACTTTCATTGATGTTTTAGCCACAACAATCCCTCCTTACTTCGAAAACGGTGCGCCCATCAGCGTCAACAGCTCACGAGCCTCTTCGTCTGTTTTCGCGGTGGTTACAAAGCAGATGTCCATACCGCGAACCTTGTCAATCTTGTCATAGTCGATCTCAGGGAAAATGAGCTGTTCCTTAAGACCCATATTGTAGTTGCCTCTGCCGTCGAAGGAGTTGGGGTTGATACCTCTGAAGTCTCTTACACGGGGAAGCGCAACGTTGAAGAATCTGTCGAGGAACTCGTACATTCTTTCGCCGCGAAGTGTTACCTTTACGCCGATGGGCATACCTTCTCTGAGCTTGAAGTTAGCAACGGACTTTCTTGCGTGGCAAACCAGGGGCTTTTGACCGGTGATTGCCGCAAGATCCTTGCAGATAGCGTCAATTGCCTTGGAATTTTCTCTTGCTTCACCTGCGCCCACGTTGACAACGATTTTGTCAAGCTTAGGGATCTGCATTGTGCTCTTGTAGGAGAACTTAGACATAAGAGCAGGTGCAACTTCTTTGACATAGTATTCTTTCAGTCTTGCCATTTCTTATTTCCTCCTTAAAGCGCTTCGCCGCATTTAGCGCAGATTCTGCCCTTGGAGCCGTCCTCATAGAGCTTGTGGCCGACTCTGGTGGGCTTTTTGCAGCGCGGGCAAACGATTTGGACCTTGGAAGCGTACATTGCGCCCTCGGCCTTGATGATGCCGCCCTGCTCGCCCATTTTTCTGGGCTTAACGTGCTTGGATACCATATTGATCTTTTCTACGATAACCTTGCCTTCTGTGGGGCTTACAGCCAGAACCTGACCTTTTTTGCCCTTATCCTTACCGCTGATCACGATAACGGTGTCGCCTGTTTTAACATGAACTTTACTCATTGTGACACCTCCATTAAAGTACTTCCGGAGCAAGGGACAAAATCTTCATGAAATCCTTGTCACGAAGCTCTCTTGCAACGGGTCCGAAGATACGAGTGCCGCGGGGGTTCTTATCTTCCTTGATGATAACAGCTGCGTTTTCATCGAAGCGGATGTAGGTGCCGTCCTCACGTCTTACGCCTTTTGCGGAACGAACGACAACAGCCTTTACAACATCGCCCTTCTTAACAACGCCGCCGGGTGCTGCTTTTTTAACCGAAGCAACGATAATATCGCCAATGTTGGCATATCTCCTTCTGGTACCGCCGAGTACACGAATGCACATAAGTTCTTTTGCGCCGGTGTTGTCGGCAACCTTGAGGATGGTTTGCTGCTGAATCACAGTAGATTCCTCCTTTAATCTGTCAAGCCGCGGATTTTGCCGAGGCTCTCTTTTTGCCGCTAAACTTATTTAGCCTTCTCAATAATCTCGACGAGTCTCCATCTTTTATCCTTAGAAAGAGGACGGGTCTCCATAATCTTTACACGGTCGCCTACGCCGCACTCGTTGTTTTCGTCGTGTGCCTTGAAGCGAACGGTACGCTTAACAATTTTGTTGTAGAGCTTGTGCTTTACGCTGTCTTCAACCGCAACAACGATCGTCTTGTCCATTTTGTCGCTGACAACCTTGCCGATCACGGTTTTTCTCATATTTCTTTCACTCACTGTTAAGTCCTCCTCTCTTATTCTTCACCCGCTAATTCGCGCTGACGAATGACAGTGGATACTCTTGCGATGTCCTTCTTAACGGCGCCGATGCGGTTTGAGTTTTCGAGCTGGTTAACAGCAAGCTGGAAACGAAGATTGAACAGCTCTTCCTTAAGGGAAGCAAGCTTTGCGTTAAGCTCTTCTTTTGTCAGTTCCTTGAGTTCGGATGCTTTCATTACTGCTCAACCTCCTCTTTCTTTACGAATTTGCACTTGATCGGGAGCTTGTTTGCGGCAAGGCGCATAGCCTCTCTTGCGATCGCTTCGTCAACGCCGCCGAGCTCGAACATAACTCTGCCGGGCTTAACAACTGCTACCCAATACTCGACGTTACCTTTACCTTTACCCATACGGGTTTCAGCAGGTCTTGCCGTGACAGGCTTGTCGGGGAAAATTTTAATCCATACTTTACCGAATCTTTTGCAGTAACGTGTCATAGCGATACGGGCTGCCTCGATCTGGTTTGAAGTGATCCATGCGGGCTCGGTAGCCTGAAGGCCGAACTCACCGTAGGTAACCTTGTTGCCTCTGAGCGCCTTACCGGTCATTCTGCCGCGGTGAACTCTTCTGTATTTCACTCTTTTGGGCATTAACATTATTTTCTGCCTCCTTCTCTGCGGGGACGTCTTGCAGGCTTCGCCTCGTTTACGTTGAGAACCTCGCCCTTGTAGAGCCATACCTTAACGCCAACCTTACCGTAGGTTGTGTTTGCCTCTGCAAAGCCGTAGTCAATGTCTGCGCGAAGTGTCTGAAGCGGAATAGTACCCTCGTGATACTGCTCGCTGCGCGCGATTTCAGCACCGCCGAGACGACCTGAACACATAATCTTGATACCCTTGGCGCCGCGGCGCATAGCGTTGCCGATGGACTGCTTCATAGCGCGGCGGAAAGAGATTCTCTTTTCCAGCTGCTGAGCGATGTTCTCTGCAACGAGCTGTGCGTCCAGCTCGGGAGCTTTTACCTCTACGATGTTGATAGCAACGGGCTTGCCGAGCATCTTTTCGCACTGCGCCTTAAGCTTTTCGATTTCAGCGCCGCCCTTACCGATTACCAGACCGGGCTTTGCGCAGTGGATGCTGATGCGGACTCTTTTGCCGTCTCTTTCGATCTCGATTTTGGAGATTCCGAAGTTATAAAGCTGCTTCTTCAGGGTTTTACGGAGGTTGTAGTCCTCAACGAGTGTAACACCGAAGTCCTTCTTGTTGGCGAACCAACGGGAATCCCAATCTTTAATTACGCCGACTCTGAGGCCGTGCGGATTTACTTTCTGTCCCATTATTGTAACCTCCCCTTAGTCTTCTTTTTCCTTGAGAACGAGGGTGATGTGAGAGGTTCTCTTGTTGATGCGGAACGCTCTGCCCTGTGCTCTCGGACGAATTCTTTTAAGGATGGGGCCTGCCGTAGCGTTGCACTCGGCAACATACAGCTTGGATACATCCATGTCATGGTTGTTCTCAGCGTTTGCCATAGCTGACTTAAGCAGCTTGATCAGCGGCTCGCAAGCGGCCTTGGGAGTGTGCTTGAGAACAGCTTCCGCGTACTTGACGTCCTTGCCTCTGATGAGGTCGAGAACAACGCCAACCTTGCGGGGTGAAACGCGAACAAATTTCGCAATTGCCTTTGCTTCCATTTGCATTACTCTCCTTCCGCTTATTTGCTTGTTTTCGAACCGGCGTGACCCTTGAAGGTTCTTGTGGGAGCAAACTCACCGAGCTTGTGACCAACCATATCCTCAGTAACGTATACCGGAACGTGCTTGCGGCCATCGTGAACCGCGAATGTGTGACCGACGAATTCGGGGAAAATTGTGGAACTTCTGGACCAGGTCTTAAGAATTCTCTTTTCGCCCTTTTCGTTCATTTCAAGGACTCTTTTGAGCAGGACAGGCTGAACAAAAGGACCCTTTTTTGTACTTCTACTCATAATTTAAGCTCCTTTCTCAACCTTACTTACCGTTTCTTCTTCTTACGATAAGCTTGTCGCTCTGCTTGTTGTGCTTGCGGGTCTTATAACCGAGAGCGGGCTTACCCCACGGGGTTACAGGTCCCGGACGGCCGACAGGTGACTTACCCTCACCACCGCCGTGCGGGTGGTCGTTCGGGTTCATTACGGAACCGCGAACAGTGGGACGCCAGCCCATATTTCTTTTACGGCCCGCTTTACCGATTTTTACGTTGAAGTGGTCGGGGTTACTTACCTGACCAACGGTAGCCATGCAGGCTTCGGGAACCTTTCTCAGCTCGTTGGAGGGCAGTCTGAGCAGCGCGTAGCCGTCTTCTCTTGCCATCAGCTGAGCCTGGTTGCCGGCGGAGCGAGCCAGCTGACCGCCTCTGCCGGGATAAAGCTCGATGTTGTGTACGAAGGTACCAACGGGGATGGAGGTCAGGGGCAGTGCGTTGCCGGGCCAGATGTCGACGTTTTCGCCGGCGACCACCTTGTAGCCCACCTTAAGTCCCTCGGGAGCGAGGATGTATGACTTGTCGCCGTCTGCGTACTCAACAAGAGCGATGAACGCGGAGCGGTTGGGATCATACTCGATGGTTTTTACGATACCCTCAACGTCAAACTTGTTGCGCTTGAAGTCGATGATACGATATTTTCTTCTGTTGCCGCCGCCTCTGTGACGAACCGTGATTCTACCGTAGCTGTTACGGCCGGCTTTCTTGTTCAAAGGAGCAAGCAAGCTTTTTTCGGGGGCAACCTTTGAAAGACCTGAATAGTCAATTACCGACATATTTCTTCTGGAGTTAATTGTCGGCTTATATACTTTAATTGCCATTTTGGTTTCACTCTCCTCATGATGGTTTTGCGGGAGTGGCTTCTCCCATAACTACTTTTGCCGAAAGCTTAGTTTCGGTTGTTTTTTGTTTGCACAGGCAAGCAAAAAACTTACATCATGCCTTCAAAAAATTCGATAGGCTTGCTGTCCTCGGTGAGGGTTACGATAGCTTTTTTCCAGCTTTTGGTGTAACCGCCGTTGTTTCTGCCCTGACGGCGGAACTTGCCGCGAACGGAAACGGTGTTGACCTTTGCAACCTTTACCTTGAAAACCTCTTCGCAAGCTTTTGCGATTTCGATCTTGTTAGCTGTTTTTGCAACTTCAAAGGTATATACCTTGTTTACCGCGCCGAGCATACTTTTTTCGGTGATGATCGGGCGAATGACAATATCATGAGCAATCATGCGTATACCTCCTCGATTTTGCTTACCGCGTCCTTAGCGATGACGAGCTTGTCAGCGTTGAGGATGTCATAAACATTGATGGTGTTGACCTGAGCGGTCTTGACGCCGGGAATGTTGCTTGCGGATCTGATCACTTTGTTGTCCACCTCGGGAAGAACGATCAGCGTCTTCTTTTCGGACTCGATCGCCTTGAGCATAGCAACCATTTTCTTTGTCTTGTACTCATCGGTTGTGATTGCGTCTACAACGATGATTTCGTTCGCCGCAGCCTTAACGGAGAGAGCCGACTTAAGCGCCAGTCTTCTTTCCTTTTTGTTGACAGTGAATCTGTAATCTCTGGGCTTGGGAGCGAACACGATGCCGCCGTGAGTCCACTGCGGTGCGCGTGTGGAACCCTGTCTTGCGCGGCCGGTGCCCTTTTGACGCCACGGCTTTCTGCCGCCGCCGGAAACCTCCGCACGGGTGAGAGCGGACTGTGTGCCCTGACGCTGAGCAGCCAAATAGCTGAGAACTACCTGGTGCATAACTGCCGCGTTGGGCTCGATACCGAATACGGAATCGCTGAGGTCAACGGTGCCGACCTTCTTGCCTTCCATATCTACAACTGCAATACTAGGCATTTATAATCCCCCTTCCTTAAGCCTTTACGGAATCTTTGAGAACAACGATTCCTTTGTTGGGACCGGGAACAGCGCCCTTGACAGCGATGAGGTTGTTTTCAACGTCAACCTTAACAACTGTGAGGTTCTGCACTGTAACCTGCTCCGCGCCGAGGTGACCTGCCATCTTCTTGCCCTTCCAAACACGGGACGGGCTTGAGCAGGCACCGATTGAGCCGCCGTGACGAACGCAGGGACCGGTACCGTGGGTTTCCTTCAGACGATGGAAGTTCCATCTTTTGATAACGCCTGCGGTTCCCTTACCCTTGCTTTTGCCGGTAACGTCAATCTTGTCGCCGGGGGTGAATACGTCTGCCTTTACCAGATCGCCTACGTTGTAAGCGTCGGTGTCGGCGAAACGGAACTCTTTAAGAGTTTTCTTGGGCGCAACGCCCGCCTTGTCAAAAAAGCCCTTCATAGGTTTTGTGACCTTGTGAGCCTTTACGTCGCCGTAGCCAAGCTGTACGGACGCATAGCCGTCGTTTTCAACTGTTTTCTTTGCGGTGACCACGCAAGGGCCTGCCTCAACAACAGTGACGGGAACGACTCTTCCCTTTTCATCGAAAATCTGTGTCATACCGATTTTCTTGCCGATGATTGCTTTCTGCATGAATTTATCCTCCTTGTAGGTTATTGGTTGGCTTTGCCAACATGACCCTGTCTGCTTGTAGGTTGGTATATTTTGATTAATGATCCGATGACAACGGATTAAAGCTTAATCTCAATATCAACGCCGGCAGGGAGCTCTAAGCTCATAAGAGCCTCGACTGTCTTGTTTGACGGTCTTAAGATGTCGATA
>JBGUOX010000029.1:0-33357 GCA_045129995.1 Ruminococcus sp.
AACGGATTTGGTGCAAATATGCTCTACTTTTTTGAATTATTTTTTGTAGGCTCTATTTGTTACCCCAACATTTATTATAGAGCCAAATGTTGTTACTGATCGAAATAACATATACTATTATCAAAGGGGAGAGAAGGCTTATCTTTCGTTTCTTCGCAATGTTACCTTTCTGTAACTCTTTATTCAGAAAATTGTCACATACTACCGTTGAAATTTTTTTGAATATCATATATAATAATGATATATAACTTAAAAGGAATGACATTATGAGGATTATTCTGAAAAGACTTACTTCGGTGTGTTTTGCCATCACCTTGCTGACTTTTTCATTTCTTACTGCTTCTGCCGAAGGTGAAAACGACAACAACCTTACCATCAACGGACAAGCTGAGGTCAACGTCGGCGATGTAGTTACCTACACGCTGTATCTCAGCGACGCTACCGAACCGATCGTCGGCTTTGAGCTACGCCTTTTCTATGACGAGGAGTGTTTGAAATATCAGCAGGGAAGCCTTAAATTTGATCAGTTTGATGTTGTTTACAACGAAGGTATTCCCGGCAGGATCCCGATGAACTGCACTCAGTTCAGCACGCCGTCCGACTTTTCAAAAAAAGCTCGTTTCTTTTCGGTCAGCTTTGAGGTTATCAAAGGCGGCGAAGCGGACATCACCTATTTCATCACGGAATTGTACGGTGAAAACCTGGAGAATCTGACGAATTATACCTTCACATATGATTTGACAAAGGGGGATAAGGCGCTCATCTCCAACCAACCGCCCATTGTCAACCAAAACGAGGAGAATCTTGACCGCTATGCAGGCGCATTTCCTAACTATGAGGACGGTATGGGCGACAACCACGTCAACGCGAATGGCAATGTGCAGCACATACAGCTTGGTACCACAACAGGCGAAGTTATTCCCATGGCGGAAACAAAGTCAAACTGGATTGAAAAATACGGCTGGTTGCTTTTCTTGGGCGTAGGCGTTGCGATCGCAGCTGTCATTTCGGCAATTGTTGTTGTGTCTGTAAAAAGCAAAAAAGATGAATGATTGCTGTTTTTTGACAAAAAGCTATATTGATATTTGTCATTTCTTCTAAAATATTCTTTGTTAATCCGCTTGATTTTTAATTCTATTTGTTATATAATGATAGTGATCGAAATTCGGAATTAAATGGAGGAATTTAAAATGAAAAAGTTTTTAAGTATCGCTCTTGCCGGTACTATGGCAGCTTCAATGTTGGCAGTCAGCGCAATGTCTGTTTCTGCTGAAGAATTGGCACCCGGTGACTTTGGTTCTCTCGGCGAGTACACTCCCAGCGCGAACGTTAAGACAAATCACCTGATGTTCGCTATGCCCGGTGCTTGGCAGAATGATACCACCAAGAACGAGAAGTGCGGACAGGCCGCAGGTATCTATTGGTGGTCGGGCTTTGATACTCCCGACGCAAAAGCAGGTCACGGTTGGCCGGGCTACAAGGCTGTTAAGGAAACAGGAGAGGAAGGCATCGACAACCTTTGGGGCATCGACGTTCCCACCTACGGCAACGGTGAAAAAGGTAACGCAACTCAGATCATTTGGAATAACTACCTCGACGGCGGTATGGAAACCGACCCCGTAAAGAATCCTTTCTATGCTGCTTCCGCGCAGACCAAGGATACTCCCGGTCAGTATTTGTCCAGAATCGATGAGGACGAAACATATGAAATGCTGTTGAGATACATCTACAAGACTCTCTTCGTTAACGAAGGTGTTGAAGGTGCAGATGCTGTTGATCTGAAGTCAGACACTTTCTGGGAAGATATGAACAAGCTTGCCGCTGAACACAACGGTGAGGATTGGGATAAACTTAGCTCAGATGAAAAGACCTATCAGATTGATAACGTTCTCGACGGATTAGAGTATAATATGGCTGATATTGTCGGCGAAAAATACGCTAACAACTTCTTCAACGAAAACCTCGTAGGCGATGAGATTTATCCTGCCGAAGAAACGCAGTATCTTGGTATGTCCTTCCACTTCGACAACATGGTTTACGTTGTTAGCATGGATCCCGATAAGATGGTAGTAAGCCCTCTGAGCGGAAAGATCGGTTACGACGGTAACTTCTTCTTCTACTATGGCAACGGCGAGTACGGTAACTGGCCTACCAAGGAGCTCAACGAGAAAATGAAGACAGAGCTTGGCGAACAGTATGTTGTTTCCGGTAACTTCAATGATGAAGAGTACAAAAACGGCAAGGCTCCCGAGCTTCCCCCTGTTCCCGCAACTAACGGTGAAGGCGGAAACGGCAACAATAACGGCACTGTTCCGGCAGCTGCTACCGACGCTGCTTCTTCCACCAGCGATTCCGATAGCTCCTACACCGGCAGCAACGATGCTAACGGCGCTATCGCTACCGGTCAGGCTTCTCTGTTTGTAATCGTTATGGTAGTTCTGGTTGCAGGTGCAGGCGTTGTGTTCTTCACCCGCAAGAAGGTTCAGAAGTAATTTGATTAAATAAAAGCTTTCAGCTGTCCTGTTTCTTATGAAGCAGGGCAGCTTTTTAGGTTGAGCTTCCAACGGCGAGAGAAAGCGGCTCTTGCGTCTGCTTGACTTTATTGCAGCGTCGGTGTATAATATAAGTTAAACTATTAAGAAATTCAAGGAGGGATCGGTTATGTCAAAAAAAGTGCTTTGCCTTTTATTGACAGTCATAATTGCGTCCTCTTTGATTTTTTCTTCCGTTTCGGTTGCCTTCGGCGAAGAGATCGAAACCCTTCCAAGCACGGAGCCGCCGTCCGGAATTGCGGCGGAGGATCCGTCGGCTTCGTATGAAAATCAAATGCTTCCGGTCGAAACCCGACCTGTTTCCAAAGCGAGCCATCCCGTGCTGACCGTTATCGCCATTTCAAACTTCTTCGGAAGAACCGACGCTTATTATGATGAATACACCGATGAAGTTGTCGTAACATATTATTTAAGATCAATGAAGCGTTTGCAGGATACTCAGTGGGAGATCCGATACGACAGCTCGGTTTTGACCTTTGATCCCGAAAAAAACACGGCTGCTACGGTTTGTCCTTTAATGAGTGACAGTTGCTATATCCAAAGCGATACCGAAAATGACCGGATCCTTTTTGAAGCGTCAAGCCTCAGACTGTTTGATTTTTCGGACAAGCAGGCGGTATTTGCTCAAATCGTTTTTGACGTCAAGGCGCTTTCTCCGTCCGACGCGGAGATCACCAAAATAGATTTGACGATCAATGAACTATATGTATCAGAGCCAAATCCTGTGACGGGTTTCGCGCTCGGCAGCAAGACCTCCGCGCTTGTTTCATCCTCAAAGGTGGACAACAGCAAGGCGAGCGACAAGTCGTTATTAACGAAATCTTCGCGGCTTACGCCATCAACCTTCCGCGAACCCGATTTTCCCGCCACTGCCGATCAGATAGTTACCACAGCTCCCGCAACAAAGCCGGCGCCGACGGTAAAAAAAGAACCTGAAAAGAAGCCAAAGGAGGAACCGAAGGAAGAACGGTTTGAGCTTATCAACACCGGCAAATGGTACATCGCCGTTTTGATACTCGGCGTGCTGTTTGTTTGTTCCGCAATACTGTTTGTTATGCGAAAAAGAGATATTTACAACGATTAATACTAAAAGCCTTCCCGTAACGAGCAATGTCATTAAGTTAGTGACAAAGCAACAATCGAAAGAATCAACAGAAGAGCACATCGGAAACGGTGTGCTCTTCTTGGGCGATAAAAGGGCATGACAAATAGGCAGACTCGAGTCCGCCAAAAAAAGACTATACAAAAGCGAAAATCTATGCTACTCTATAAGTGAAGCCGAAAGGACGTTTGTTCTTATGTTTGCGAGGATTGCTTCGACCAGGGCGAACGGGAGAAATAAACCTTGAGATTAAGGCTTCAACACGAGACGGAGAGAGATCGGATAGAAAGAATTGTCTGCAAATGTGTACGGCGGCGGAAAAATTGACCTTGTAAGCATATTTTCTGCCTTTCTGATGGATGACTACGGACTGGGTAATCAATTCATAAAAGTTGTACATGGTAAGGCGGGCAAAAATTTCCTGATGAACGAACTCCGTCTTTTTAGCGTGGAAATGCTGCAAACCAACGGTGTATTTCAATTCGCGGAAGGAAGTTTCAATACCCCAGCGCATAGCGTAAAGCTTTTTGATCTCAGCCGGAGGAAAACTGTCTGCATCCAAATTGGTGATGATCGTTTCAAAAGTATTCTCTGAGATTGGGAAGCGAACGATGCGAAAAGATAACGGATAAAAAACCGCCGGATCATGCCATTTTGAATGTTTTGGGAGAAAATCAAAACGAGTAGTATTGGGTATGAACTTGAAATGGTTTTTATCTGTCAGTAACATTTTTACCTCATTTGACTGTTTGTTGGTCAAGTTAAGAGTGAAAGGAACATCAAAAATGGATTCATTGGGCAAATCAAGACCACTTACAATTCCACCATTACTGTTTTTGATACGGAACAAAAATTTCCAGCCCTTTTCCTGAATATGTGCAAGAACATTGTAGGATTCATAACCACGATCAGCTAATAGAAGGACACTTTTCAATAGTGATCTGTCCGTCATACTGACTAAAGCGCCGCATTCATCAGAACATCTGCTTTTTTGGAGTTGAGCGTCGACATATATATGTTGAATAACATCGTATAGCGCATTGAGATGAAGCAGATTATACGGTTTTTGATTTTCCGTTCCCGGAAAGTAAGAATCCGGATCATCGGGATTCGCTGCAGTAAGAAAATCCGAACCGTCGACAGCTAAAAGTCTGAATCCACAGTATGTTTCGAATTTCGATTCGGAAATTCTTCTCGTAAACAGGTCAAACAGACTCTCAAAGGCTTCGGGCAGTATTTTCGCTCTTTTTTGCACGAAAGCAGAGGTCGTTGCGATATCCTCACGAAAGCCAAAATAGTCCAACATTTCATTTCGCAGCGAACCGGCTCCCATGCATAAAATTGATTCTATTATCTTATTGAATGGAAGCTTACCGGTTCGGGAAAAATCCTTTAATGGTCTGGCAGTGAAATATTCTTTGCATTCATTAAGATCGTGGATACAGTTGCGTAAGATGGATTTTACATTTTTCATTTTCATAGTGCTTTCTCCTTGTAGTTTGTGATGTGGCTTATTTCTCTAACTACAAGGGTCGATTTGTTGATTCAATCAACAAATCGACCGCACATTTTTGCTTATTTGTCAAGTCTTTTTTTCAAAAATATTTCAAAAAAATACCCCGTACCCATGTTTGAGTACGAGGTATATCTTTTTGAGTGCTAGCTTAATGACATTGTCCGATTTCGGAAGTGCTTTTTATGTTTTAAGAAAGCTTTGTACGCTTAATAACTTTTAAGCGGCTAAACTCTTCGCGATCCTTTTCATCAAGCGCGTCGGAGATGAATTTGACGGTTTCCTCAAAACGCGGGATCATAATGTTTTTAAGCGCGTTGGCGCGCTTTTGCGTCTTTTTGATGGCTTCCGCAAGGCGGTAGACGCTGTTTTCGATTTCAGCCAGCTCGACCGTAAGATACTTTACCTTTGAAAAAAGCATATGCGCCTTATCAACAGCGGAGTTGGTGGACATCATTCCGTAGTAAATATGCTTTTCGTCGGTCGGCTCGTCAATGGTCAGAATAGGGATCTCCACGCCCATAACGCTGCGAAAGTCAAGGTGCAGCCCGTCTTCAACCGGTATTGCCTTGGAAATATCTTCGCAAAAGCCGTTTGTAACGTTGGCGGTTTGCAGCGCCAGATACGCCTCGTCATATGCCTTGTCGATTTTTTCCTGAATAGCGTTTATCTGGTCGATCAGTGTCATCATTTCACGAATCAGGATATTCCGCTTTCTGTCCAGCAGCTCATAGCCGTTTTTTGCAAGCGCCAGCGACTTTTTTGTATTCATCAAATTGCCCTTTGTGGGCACAGCCTGAACAGCCATAGCGCTTACCCCTTATAATAAATATCAAGCACAGCGTCGTCAACACGGTCAAGCTCGGTGCGCGGCAGGGTAGAAAGCAATTCCCAGCCCAAATCAAGGCTTTGCTCTATGCTGCGGTTTTCGTTGAAGCCCTGGTTTACAAAGCGCGATTCAAACAGCTTGCCGAACGCGATATATTTTTTGTCGATGGGGGAAAGCTCTTCCTCACCGATGACGGACGCAAGCGCGCGCGCGTCGATGACCTTTGCGTAGGAAGCAAACAGCTGGTTTGCAAGCGCCTGATGGTCGGCACGCGTGTAGCCTTCGCCGATGCCGTCCTTCATCAAACGGGAAAGACTGGGCAGCACGCTTACAGGCGGATACAGTCCCTGACCTTGCAACGCGCGGTCGAGAACGATCTGACCTTCGGTAATATAGCCGGTCAGGTCGGGGATAGGATGAGTAATATCGTCGTTGGGCATGGTCAAAATCGGGATCTGTGTTACGGAACCGGAATGTCCTTTGATCATACCTGCGCGCTCGTAAATCGACGCCAAGTCGGAGTACAAATATCCCGGGTAGCCTTTTCTGCCGGGGATCTCGCCCTTGGAGGATGAAAACTCGCGCAGCGCCTCAGCGTATGAGGTCATATCGGTCATAATGACCAGGATGTGCATATCCAGCTCAAACGCGAGATATTCAGCCACGGTCAGCGCGCAGCGCGGCGTCAGGGTGCGCTCGATGATCGGGTCGTTGCTCAGGTTGAGAAGCATAACAACTCTCGAAAGAACGCCGCTTTCCTCAAAGCTTTTGCGGAAGTATTCCGCAACGTCCTTTTGAACTCCCATAGCGGCAAACACAACGCCGAAGTTTGTGCTGTCGGCGCCGCTGATTTTTGCCTGGCGCACTATCTGCACCGCCAAATCATTATGCGTCATACCGGAGCCTGAGAAAATCGGCAGCTTTTGTCCGCGGATCAGCGTCATCAATGTATCAATGGTGGAGATACCTGTGTTGATGTAGTTTTTTGGATAAACGCGCGACACCGGGTTGATCGGAGTGCCGTTTACGTTTTGGCGCTTAACAGGGAAAATATCGCCCAAGCCGTCTATCGGACGTCCTGCGCCGTCAAGCACTCTGCCGATGATTTCGGGAGACAGAGGCATTTCCATCGGGTGTCCCGTCAGACGGGTGCGCGTATTGGTCAGGCTGATGCCGCGTGTGCCTTCGAAAACCTGCACCACAATTCGCTTGCCGTCGATCTGAACGACTCTGCCTTGACGCACACTGCCGTTTTCAAGCCGAATGTCGACGATTTCTTCGTTGGAAACGCCTTCAACGCCGTCCATCACAACCAGAGAGCCGTTGATTTCCTTAACGCCTACATAATCAATAATCACTATGCGTTTCCTCCTGACACTTGAACGTCAGCAAGCTTTTGATCTATTTCCGCAATGTAATCGTCAAACATTTCAAGCCTGCTGTTGGGAATATCATATTTCATCTTATTGAGCTTATCAAAAAGTCCGAGCGCCAAAATCTTAGACAGGGGGACCTCCTTAGCAACAAGTTCCTTTGCCTTTTGGTGCAGGTGCAAAATCGTTTTCATCATCAGCTTTTGCTTTTCAAGCGGCACATAGGTATCGTCGGCGTGAAAGGCGTTTTGCTGAAGGAATCCGACGCGGATCGTCTTGGCAGTTTCGATGACAAGCTTTTGATCGTCCGGCAGTACGTCCGAGCCGATCAGCTTTACGATCTCCATCAACGACGCTTCTTCCTGTAAAAGTGCGCTGATACGGTTGCGATATTCTACAAATTCTTCGCCGAGGTTTTCTCTGAACCACGGGTCGAGGTCGTTGAAATACTCGCTGTAGCTTTGGATCCAGTTGATGGCAGGATAGTGACGGGCGTAGGCGAGCGCCTTGTCCAGCGCCCAGAAGACGCGTGTAAAACGTTTCGTGTTCTGGGTGACAGGCTCCGAAAAGTCAGAGCCCTGCGGTGAAACGGCGCCGATCAGCGTTACAGAGCCTTCGTCGCCGCAAAGGGCTTGCGCTCTGCCGCCGCGCTCATAAAACTCTGCCAAACGTGAGGGAAGATAAGCAGGGAAGCCTTCCTCCGCCGGCATCTCCTCCAGACGGCCGGAAATCTCGCGCAAAGCTTCCGCCCAGCGCGAGGTGGAATCAGCCATCATCGCTACGTGATAGCCCATATCGCGGTAATACTCAGCTAAAGTGATGCCGGTATAAATGCTAGCTTCACGCGCCGCTACCGGCATATTTGAGGTGTTGGCGATAAGCACCGTGCGGTCGGTCATCGGGCGCTGTGACTTCGGGTCGATCAGCTCGGAAAATTCCTCCAGCACCTGGCTCATCTCGTTTCCGCGCTCACCGCAGCCGACATAAATAATGATGTCCGCGTCGCACCATTTTGCAAGCTGGTGCTGGTTCATCGTTTTGCCGGTGCCAAAGCCGCCGGGGATTGCCGCCGTGCCGCCTTTAGCTATCGGAAACAAGGTGTCCATAACTCGTTGTCCCGTGATAAGCGGAATTGACGGCGTAAGACGCTCCCTGACAGGACGTGCGGTACGGATAGGCCACATCTGGCAAAGAGTCAGGGAATGCTCCTCGCCGTATTCATCCTCCAAAACCGCCACGGTGTCGTGTAATCTATATTCACCGTTTGGCTTTACGCTTTTGATCACACCGGAAAGATCAGGGTGCAGCATCAGGCGATGCTCGATGATCGGCGTTTCGGGAAGGGTGGCGTATATCTGACCGCCCTCCAGCTTGTCGCCGGGCTTAACCTTCATCGTGACGTTCCAAAGGCGTTCCGGATCAAGCGATGAAACGCTGGCTCCGCGGCTGATAAACGCGCCTGCCTGTTCTTCGATCGCCTTAAGCGGACGTTCGATGCCGTCGAAGATATTATCGAGGATACCCGGTCCGAGCAGCACGTTCATAGGCGCGCCTGTGCCTTCCACCGGGTCGCCGGGCTTAAGTCCCGTGGTTTCCTCATAGACCTGAATCGTGGTAAAAGCGTCGTTGATTCCGATGACTTCGCCTACCAGCTTTTGAGTGCCGACGTGTACCATTTCCATCATTTCGAAACTGTCGGCGTTTTGTACGGTGACAACGGGACCATTGATACCGTAAATAACATTTGTATTATCCATAGTGTTCACTCTTAAATATATAAAGACTGTCTTACAGCACGTTAAGCTGCGCGTTCTCAATAAACCATTCGCGCTGCAGCTGCAATTTGCTGTCAAGCGTTTCGTCCGCTACAATGCCCTTTGCCTTGCAATAGCCCTTAACGCCGCCGATCTTAATGGTTTTGTCTGCTTTTACCACAGCATTTCCGTTAAAGCAGGAAGCCATTTCATCGGCATGCTCCAAATCCTTTTCGCTAACATACAGCACGCAATCGTTGCCGGCAAACAGTCCGGCGATTTTTTTTGTGCTTTTTAACAGGCCTTCAAGGTACTCGGGAGTTTGCGTATATGCAATCAGCTTTTGAGTAGCTTTATCAAAGATGGCGTTTGTCATCTCGGCACGTCGCCTAAACAGCGCGCGCTGACCGTCTTGTGTTTTTTTCGCGAGAATACTTGTCTGCTCGGTGCGCTTTTGCTCCATACGGTCTGCGATCAGCTTTTCGCTGTCCCGCTGCGCCTTGGTGCGCGTCAGAGTCAGAGTTTCTTCCTTTATTTGGCTGACCTCGCTCAGCATTTGCTTTTTTTGGGCGCTTACGTGTCTTCTGATGGCTCTCAGAAAATTATCGGTTTTTGCGGTGTTTCCCATACTGATACCTCTTGTTCATCACAGCTTAATGCCGATGGCGTCGCGGACATATTTGCTTATGCTGTCCTTGGTTTTGCCGTTGCCGTGGCGGTCGGGGATCTCTACGATCAAAGGGCGTTCGTGGTTCAGCTTCAGCTCATACACAATATCGGGGCAGAGAGATACCAGTTTTTCGGTCATCAGGATAACCGCAATATCCTCACGCGCCATTGCTTTTTCAAGCTCGCGGCGCACCTCGTCCTCCTCGTGTACTACAACACCCTCAATACCGGCAAAACGCATTCCCATCTTTGTGTCGACATTATCGCTAATAAGATAGAATTTCATCTTGTTGTCCTTTATCAGCCGATGTTTGAGATGATCATAATGGAAATCAGCATTCCGTACAGTGCGATACCTTCGCCGAGCGCAACAAAGATTATTGCCTTACCGAAGGCTTTGGGATCCTCGCTGGTCGCGCCGATCGCCGCGGGAGCCGCCTTGCCGACAGCCAGGCCGCCGCCGATGCAGGAAAAACCGGTAGCCAGCGCCGCCGCGATGTACGCAACGCCGGTGGCGTTTGCGTTTGCTACGTCAACCGCGGCTTCATCCGTTGCAGCGCCCGCCATCAGCGGAAAAATCATACAAACTGCGAATACTGCGGCAAAGGAAGCCAGCTGCATCAGCAGGGTGCGCTTTCTGCTTTTGCCGCGAGTGACCGCCTTGGACGCGATAATAACGGATGCTACCAAAAATAAAACGGGTACCGCTAAAAATACAAAATTCAAAATTGACATAATACTAACCTCCGAAGTTACTTTATTTTTAATTTAACCGGTTCATATTCTCTGCCTTCGCCGGAATAGAAGCGGCTGAACATCTCGTAATATTCCAATCTCAGAACCTGAATGGCGACAAGCAGTGCTTCAAGCGCCATTACAAGTCCGTTGCCGATGACGACAACGATCCAATATCCGAAGCCGCCGACGGTTTCGGCAAGCACAAACACAACAAGCATCATACCGGCGTGTACCAGCACAAACGCACCGACGCGCAGAAAGCTCATGGTGTTTGTGACATAACTGAGAAGCACTTCAATGGACTCAAACAGCTTTTCCACAACGTAGCCTCCCCAGCTTTCGGGTTTCCAGTCCTCTTCACCGTTGACAAGATCCGACAGCGGTTCGCAGAAAAAGATCAGAAGGAACGGCAGCACGATCAATCCCAAAATATAGGGGAGAGTAAGCACGTTCCAGCCGAGGAACAGCTGACCGACCAAACCGAACACAAGCGAGCCGTAGAAAACTATGCCCGCAACGCCGCTTTGCCCGAACAGCGCTTGTCCGACGTTTCGCTGTTTCAGCGATGAATACACATTCAGCATCATCGCAAGCAGCAGAAGAACTACGCCGATACCGATAGCGCCCAGGATTATCGTATTGGTGTTTTCCATCACCTCAAACGGTTTTTCTTCAAAGCCCATTGCCCGGTACATTGGGTCAAGCAAGTGTTCAAAGCCGAACACGCTGCCAAGCACCGTTCCCATTACCGCCGACGCGATGCCGCACGGAAACAGGATCTTGCCGATTTTCATTTTTTTCAGCTTCCACATCAGCAGACCGACTATCGACAGGCAAATGCCCTGACCGAGGTCGGCAAACATAATGCCGAAAATAATGATATAAGTGACGGCGACAAACAGGCTCGGATCGATCTCGTTGTATTTCGGAACGCCGTACATTTCGGTATAGAACTCGAACGGCTTTGCCAAAAAGCAGTTTTTCAGCTTGACCGGCGGCGATTTTTCCATTTCTTCCTTTGCGTCGGAAAAGTCAAGCTCAACGCTGGGGATTTTATTAAGACGCTGCCGCAGCGCCTTAACGCTTTCCTCGGGCACCCATCCGACGATGATAAAGCTTTGATTATATTGCAGCGCTTTGGTGCGGATGCCTGCGTATAAATACAGCTCCTCCAGCTTGGAAAGACATTGGGTTATATGAAAACGGTTTGCGCCCAAATAATCCTCCAGCTCGCGCTTTTTGTCGCGCACGTCCTTTTCAAGACCGGGGATCTGCTTTGCCAGCGTTTTTATCCTTTCGTTGGGCGTTTCATTGTTCCACGCTATTTCGGCGCGTTCAAAAAACAGCCCTTCAAAAATCCGGTCTATTTCCGCCGTGTGCTCCTTGGGAGCAAAGTAAACGCCCCAGCAGTGCGCTCTGTCCTCGGTACAGACGGCAAAGTCGATATATTCGTTGTCCTCGTAAGTCTTGAGCTTTTGAAGACTGTCCTTTGGCAGTCTGCCGAACCGGGCGTCGATAAAGCGCAGTTTAAGAACCTTTTCTATCTCAACATTAAGCCCCTTGAAGTGCCCGGCTGTTGTCAAATCCTGTTTGGCGTCGGCAAGCTTTTTGTTAAGCTGCGCAATGTTGTCGGTATATTTGTCAACATCGGATGTTATCCGTTTTGCATTTTCCTCAAGCTCCTCAAAGGTCGGACTGTAGTCGCTGACGTCGATCAGTTCAAACTTTCGTTTTGTCTGGTTGAGAGACGCTTTTAAATTTGTCAGAGGTTCGGCATATATGTTGTTGGTTTGAAGGTGGGTGAAATCCCGCGTGTTTTTGTAAAAGTCGGAAACTTCATCGGGATGAAACACCCCCGACTCACCAAGAACCGTGATAACTTCATCGATGTGCTCCATCAGCCCGATGACGTTCACAGCCTGCATTGATGATACAGCCAAACTTAAATCACCTCTTTGCTGTGCGCTGCGGTCAGGTGATCAGCAGCGCCTTGATTGTTTTTCTGTCCACTTGATAACGTATACCTTCGATCAGGCTGATGACGTTCATCAGCTCGGTTTCGGAAGCGAACATATAGGAAATCATAACCACCGAAGGGTACACCGAAAAATGGATGTTGTGCTTTGCCAGCTTATACTTTACCCTCGGAGGGATGTCTCCCGCGTAATTGTAGCCGATTTTATTTATCATTCTTCCCGTGCCGGCGCTTTGCATAATGGCAAAAACCTCGCCGGTGCTTTCCGCGCGGCACATTTTATCAATCAGCTTTGGGCTGATGTTGGAGTAGCGCAAAAACAGGTTCTCCTTGATTTTTTCCGGCGGCAGATCGTAATATTTTTTCAGACGCAGGATCTTGGAGAAGCTCATATAGTCGTTGATGGTGAAGAACATTGCGCGCAGCTCTTCGCGCTCCTGTCCTTTTGTGTTCGCGAGCACCATTTCAAGCATCTTGCGGTACACATACCCGTAAAGCGCTACTTCGATCTCCAAAACGGGCAGCTTGCCGTTTTCGTCGGGACGGTAACGCTTCAGCAGCTTGTAAAACGGGGTAGAGGACAGCGCTGCCAAAAAGTCATCGTAGTTATCCGCGTTTGCCAGGCGTTTGACGTCGATTTCCGTGTGCTTGGCAAAAAAGCCGGGGAACTGGAAAATAAACTTTTCGGTAGAATTGGCGCTGAGCAAAATCAAAAACCTCAGGATCTGCTCTACCTCCATCTGCTGGATGATAAAGCGCGAAAAGCCTGTGCTGACGTCTGAATCGTAACGGCACAGCGAGTCAAACTCATTGAATAGATTTTGACGCAAAAGCTGTTCAAGCCTTCCGCGGTGAACGTCGCGTTCGTTCACATCCGACAGCACGGCGGAAAAATGCGTGTGCGATTTTAAATACACCATCACTTCCGCTACGCTTTGGCACGCCAAAAGGTTGCTGTAGTCGCGTTCCTTGAGCTGCTTTCCGAATTTTGCGCGCGCTTTGGTCAGAACGGCTAAGGATGTTGATGACATACCTGCCTCCTAATCGCTTTCAAGCACTCTGCCGACGATCTCGTCAGCCCAGCGGTCACAGTTGTTTTCGTAATCTGCGTTCAGCTTTATCATTACCGATTGCTGACGCGCGGAAATATCTTCCCATTCTTTTTCGGTTTTTTGTTCCTCCAAGGCGTCGTTCTTTTTGACGGTCTCCATTGCCTCGGCAATAAATCTGTCATACATTTCCTTGGATTGCTTGTCTATTTCTTCTTTGCGGGCTTCGGCGGTTTTGCGGCTTTTTTCTTCCAGCGTTTTCGCCTCGTTGTCAGCGTCGATAATGCGCTGAATCATATCCTGCATAGTGTGTCACCTCTAATTCTTCAACGCCTGAAGCGGTGCGGGGATCCTGCCTCCGCGGTTGATAAACACCGCGGGAGAGCCTGCGCGCACGGGCATTACCGGACCGGAACCCAGCAAGCCGCCAAATTCCAGTACGTCGCCGGCTTTTCTGCCGACTGCCGGGATCAGGCGCACAGCTGTCGTTTTGGTATTGACCATACCGATCGCCGCTTCATCCGCGATAATGGCGGAAATGGTTTCCGTGCTGATGTCGCCCGGCACTACGATCATATCAAGTCCGACCGAGCAAACGGCTGTCATGGATTCCAGCTTGGTGATGTCCAAATAGCCGTTCTTGGCGGCGGCGATCATTCCGGCGTCCTCCGAAACAGGGATAAACGCGCCGCTCAGTCCGCCAACGTGGCTCGACGCCATCACGCCGCCCTTTTTAACGGCGTCGTTCAGCAGTGCCAGAGCCGCGGTCGTACCGTGGCAGCCGCAAACCTCCAAGCCCATTTCCTCCAAAATGTAAGCGACGCTGTCGCCGACAGCCGGTGTGGGAGCGAGGGATAGGTCAACGATACCGAAGGGAACGCACAGGCGTTTGCTGGCTTCTTTGGCGACCAGCTGACCCATTCTTGTGATTTTGAACGCGGTCTTTTTTACCATATCGGCGATTTCCGTAATATCTTTTCCGGCGCCGCTTTTGGCAAGCGCCGCGCGTACCACGCCGGGACCTGAAACACCGACGTTGATCACGGTATCTGCCTCGCCTACACCGTGGAAAGCTCCTGCCATAAAAGGATTGTCCTCAGGCGCGTTGCAGAACACCACGAGCTTAGCGGCTCCGATGCAGTTTCGGTCGGCGGTGATCTCGGCGGTTTGCTTAACGATCTTGCCCATCATTTTCACAGCGTCCATATTGATTCCCGCTTTGGTGGAGCCGATATTGACCGACGAGCAGACAAAATCCGTTTCGCTCAGCGCCTGCGGAATGCTTTCAATCAGCGCGTAATCGCCGCTTGCAAAGCCTTTTTGTACCAGCGCGGAATAGCCGCCGATGAAGTTGATTCCCAGCTCTTTTGCCGCCTTGTCCAGCGTGTGCGCGAAGCGAACCACGTTTTTGCTTTGACAGGGCGCCGCGACCATACCGATAGGTGTGACGGAAATACGCTTGTTTATGATCGGGATCCCGTATTCTCTTTCAATGTCCTCGCCTGTTTTGACCAGGTCCTTGGCGCTGCGCATGATCTTGTCATAGACCTTGACGCAAGCCTTGTCGATGTCCTCGTCCATACAGTCGAGAAGCGAAATACCCATTGTGATGGTTCTCACATCCAGGTTTTCGTTATCGATCATATTGATCGTTTCCAGTATATCTTTGGTTTCCAGCATAGAATTATCCTTTCCGTCCGCCGTTAGATTTTATGCATACTGTTGAAGATGTCCTCGTGCATCAAATGGATCTTCGTATTAGTGCTTTCGCCGACGCGATTCAGATTTTCGCGCAGCTCGTCAAAGCCGACGGAAGCCTTGTCAATTTCCACAAGCATGATCATGGCAAACATATCCTGCAAAACGCTTTGCGTCACCTCAACAATGTTGACGTTCGCGCCGGCGCAGGCGTCGGATACCTTTGCAAGAATGCCGACGGTGTCCTTGCCGATAACCGTTATAATCGCTTTCATTGGTTCCTCCTAACCCCTATATATTATACTAATAATATACAGAAAAAATTTACCGTTTTATTATAGTCTTTTTTTTCGCTAAAGTAAAGTCAAATCTTGCATAAACTTAATTAATGTGCTATTATTTTTTTGGAGGGATTTCAAATGTCATTTTTATGCGATATGCATACCCATTCCGATAATTCTTTTGACGCAAAAAACAGCGTTGACGAGATGTGCAGGTCTGCCGTTTCGGCAGGAATTTCCGTCATCGCCGTGACCGATCACTGCGAGGCGCCGTTCATCAGGTTCGGCGCGGAGTGCGAGTTTGGCTGCTTTGATGAGCAGATCCCAAAATCGTTTGCCGACGCTACCGCCGCTCGAGAAAAATATGCCGGTAAGCTGAAGGTTTTGCGCGGTATGGAGCTTGGCGAGCCGACGCACGATCCGGCGGCGACAGAACACGCGCTCGCTTACGGAGATTTCGACTTTATCCTGGCGTCCGTACATAATATGAAAAATATGCAGGATTTTTATTATATGAACTACAGCGGCGTCGATGTTGACAAGCTGCTGGCACAGTATTTTGACGAACTGTGTGAAACCGCCGCGTTCAAGGATTTCGACAGCTTGGCTCACCTGACCTATCCGCTTCGATATATCGTGGCAGGAACAGGAAAAATGCCTGATCTGGAAAAGCATCGTGATGCTGTTGATACGATATTTAAAATTCTTATAGAAAATAATAAAGCGCTTGAAATAAACGTTTCCGGGCTGTTTAAGGAGCTGAGATCGACGCTTCCCGATGTAACGCTTGTCCGCCGCTTCAAAGAGCTTGGCGGACGATTGATTACCATCGGAACCGATGCTCACAGCGCCGATATGGTGGGAAAGGGCATTGAGCAGGGAATGGCGGTCGCCAAGGCTGCCGGCTTTACGCACTGTGCCGTTTATGAAAAGCATCAGCCCAAGTTAATAGAAATATAAAACGGTTGTACACAGCTCTTGTGTACAACCGTTTGACTTTATAGCTTTTGTGCCAGATCCTTGATGTAAGCTTTCAGCTGATCCTTTGTTTCGGGGTGGTCAAGACCGACTTCGATCTGCGCCTGCAGAATGCCGAACTTATTGCCCATATCATAGCGCTTGCCGTCAAATTCAACAGCCGTCATACCTTTGGTGACGGCGATCTCACGCATCGCGTCTGTCAGCTGGATCTCACCGCCGGCTCCCGGTTGGGTGCGCTCCAAGATCTCAAAGATCTCGGGCGGCAGCACGCAGCGGTCGATTATGGAATACAGCGACAAAACCTCTTCCTTTGTCTGAGGTTTCTCTTTCATATCGGTGCAGGCAAATACGTTATCGTGAAGATTAGTCACCTTGAGCGAGCCGTATTTGTGAATATCCTCCTCGGCGACCTTCTTAACTCCTACAACGCCTTCGCCGTACTCACCGTAGTGTTCGATCAGCTGCTGAATGGCAGGCTTCTCCTTGCTGATGATAACGCCGTCGCCGAACAGCACCGCGAACGGTTCGTTGCCGACAAAGGATTTTGCCTTTAAGATGGCGTGACCGAGTCCTTTCATTTCTTTTTGACGAATAAAATTGATGTTCGCCAAATCGGAAATGCTTCTTACAAGGTTCAAAAATTCTGTTTTTCCGCTTTTTTCAAGAATGTGTTCCAGCTCCGGCGAGCGGTCAAAGTGGTCGGCGATCAAGCCTTTTCCGCGGTTTGTAATGATCAAAATATCGGTAATACCCGCGTTTACGGCTTCCTCCACAATGTACTGGATGGTGGGCTTGTCGACGATGGGGAACATTTCCTTCGGAAAGCTTTTGGTGGCGGGCAATACTCTTGTGCCAAAGCCTGCCGCCGGGATAACTGCTTTTGTGATTTTCATATCTTTCTCCTAAGACCACATAACTGTAATATAGTTGCAAATCTCATAGATGACGGCAAAGGAAGCAAAAAAGCTGACACCCATTGCCGTGTTGACGCCGCCGCGCTCTTCCAAGACCTTGTTGACGTCTGAGGGTGATTCGTTTTGTTTGATTTCGTTGATCATTTTTGTACAGTGCTTGTAGTATGCCCGGTTTGCCGTAAAGCCGCAGATAATCATAATGATCAGTCTTGCCAATGACATAGCGGAAAGAATGAACATCTTCAGCCAGTCGGAGCTCGAAAACTTAGCGATCGCGCTGTCTGCGCTGGCGCCGTAGAACATCGACAGATTGGAGCTTGCCTCCAGCATTGTGCGGTACACATTTCGCCAGCCGTCTGACAGCATCAGATAGGTAGAGCCGACGGTCAGCCCGATCATCAGCAGCATAACGAAAATGCCAATACCGTACATTTTTCTGTAAATAAAGTAAGCGCCGGAAAAAACAAAAGCCGAAAAGCTGAATCTGCCGGCATTCTGAGTTTTGAGCCGCTTGAAGGTCAGCAGATAGTAGGGAGTGTTTTTGCCGATGAATTTTGAAGCTTCACCGGCTTTGACGTTTTCGGCGATCTCCTCATCGTTTTTCAAACCCGCCATCGGATCAAAGCCGGGCATTCCCGCCGCGCCAAAGCCAAAAGGCGTACCCTGTTGGTTTTGCTGCGTTTGGTTATGGTTGACGTTTTGTCCGCGGTCGCGTTCGCCCAGAGGATAGCCGCATTTGCAGCAGAAGAAATCTGTTTTTTCGTTTTCCGCTTTACAGTTTGGACAGAGAATCGTATCAGAATCCTCATCCGAAGCTTCCTCGTTTCCGACCTGCGCGCTTTCAAAATTAAAGCCTTCGGCGTGCTTGTCCTCGTAGAAGCAATGTCCCTCTTGCTCGTAACACTCACGGTGATGCGGCGTGCCGCATTCGGGACATACGACAACATCATCGCCGTTTACGAAGCGTTTTTCGCATACAGGACAGGTATATTGAGTAAATTCCATAAATTCCTCCATACATTTTTGTATTTATTTATTATATCAAATAAATTCAAATAATGCAACAAAAATCACAAGATAAATATTTTAAAATACATTTACATTTTTTCGATTCTTTGATATAATAATAAATCAGTTGAGAAACAGAGAGGGAGTCCTATGGTACAGTTTGAAGAATTATTGCTGTCATTGCAGGCGCTAAAGCCTGAAATCGACGATTTGTCCGATGCGCTCGGTATGAAAAGTATGAAGTCCGAAATCGAGCAGCTGGAGCTGCGCGCCACCGAGCCGGGCTTTTGGGACGATGTTGAAAAATCGCAGCAGGTTTTGCAAAAAACCGGCGTGCTTAAGGGCAAGGTCGAGGCTTACGATAACCTTGTCACAAAATACGAGGACGCTCAGGCGCTGATCGAACTGGCGAATGAGGAAGAGGATCTTTCGCTGCTTGAGGAAGCTCAAAGCGAAGTGGACGGCGTAAGAGAAAACCTTGAAAAACAGCGCCTGCAAACGCTGCTGACGGGTGAATATGACAAAAACAACGCGATCCTTACCTTCCACGCAGGTTCAGGCGGCACCGAAGCTCAGGACTGGGCGGAAATGCTTTACCGTATGTATAACCGCTGGGCAGAGGCGCACGGCTTCAAGGTCAAGGAGGTTGACTATCTCGACGGCGACGAGGCAGGACTGAAAAGCGCCGTGCTGCTTATCGAGGGTGAAAACGCATACGGCTATCTCAAAAGCGAAGCCGGCGTCCACCGTCTGGTGCGCGTGTCTCCGTTTGACTCTCAGGGCAGACGCCATACCAGCTTTTCCTCACTTGAGGTTATGCCTGAAATCGACGATACGATCGAGGTCAACATTCCTCCCGAGGAAATCAAAATGGATGTTTACCGTGCCAGCGGCGCCGGCGGCCAGAAGGTAAACAAGACCTCCTCGGCAGTCCGTCTGACACATATCCCCACAGGCATCGTCGTTGCGTCGCAGGTTGAGCGCAGCCAGTATCAGAACCGCGACGTCGCAATGAAAATGCTGATCTCAAAATTGATGGAGATCAAGGAGCGAGAGCATTTGGAGCGCATTGAGGACATCAAAGGCGTGCAGAAGGAAATCACTTGGGGCTCGCAGATACGCAGCTATGTGTTTATGCCGTACACTATGGTAAAGGATCACCGCACGGGCTTTGAAACCGGCAACGTGCAGGCGGTGATGGACGGCGATCTGGACGGCTTTATCAACGCTTACCTTAAATGCGCCAGCCAGGGCACGCTTCAAAAGTAATCATTTCATCATCTTTGTCCCTTCCGCAAGGAAGGGATTTTGTTTTGGAAAATCTTCTATTTTTCTAATTTCTTATTTCAAACCCGAATCTTTGTGTTATAATTATAATTCACTACACAAAAGAGGTAATCCTATGTCAATTAAACTCAATCTCGGCGCATGGCAGTCGGTTTTTGCGGTCCCGTCAAAAATCGTGGACGAGGGACTCAAATTCGCCGACGGCGTTAAGCTTAAGGTGTTGCTGTATATGCTGCGCAATGCCGACAGAGATTTAAACCTTGATGATATTTCAAAGGCAACGGGTGTAAATGTTACTGATATTCCCGAAGCTTTGGAATATTGGGTGAATATGGAAATTCTCGTTAAAAGCGGAGATGTGTTTGCGCCGAATCATTCTTCTGAAGAAATAAAAACGGATAATAATTCCAATAAAGAAATAACCAAACCGGAAGCTATTGCACAAAATGTAGAAGATCAAAAACAGCGGTTTGTGGTGACAAAGCCGCAAAAGCCGGATTATGTATTCACCTCACAGCGTTTGGCGGTGGACGAGGAGCTTAAGATCCTTGTCGGCGAAGCTCAGTCGGTGCTGGGCAAGACGCTTTCCAATTCCGACATTTCCACGCTTTTGATGCTAAAGGACACCTGCGGACTTCGCCTTGACGTCATTTTGATGCTGATCCAGTACTGCGTCAGCATTGACAAGGGAAATATGCGCACCGTTGAAAAAATCGGCATTTCGTGGGCGGACGAGGGAATAAACTCCGTCGAGGCGGCGGATCACAGGATCGCAGCGAATCACCATGCCAATCAGTGCTTTTCGACTGTTTCTTCGGTGTTTGGTATGAAAAACGTCGGTTCTCCCACCAAAAAGCAGTTGGAATATTGTCAAAAGTGGGTAGGGGAATGGAAGTTTTCCGCGCCGATGCTGCGTGAAGCCTACGAACGCTGCGTTGACAGCAAGGGCGAGCTGAAATTTAATTACATCGACGGCATCCTGAAAAAATGGGAAGCGCAGGGCATCAAAAATTTGCAGGATCTAAAGGAATTTGAATCATCCAAGCAAACGCCCGGCAAAAAGAAAAACTCCTCCTATGACATCAACGAACTGGAAAAAATAGATAAGCTTGACTTTATCGACTGAGGTAGAAAATGGGATACAGCAGTAATGTTTACAAAAATGCGGCGGATAAGCTGGCGCAAAAACGTTTGGACGCCGAAAAAAGCGCCGACCGGCGTCGCCGTGAAATATATGAAAAGCTGCCAAAGGCGCGTGAGCTGGAGCAGCAAATCGCGTCCTGTGGTGTTGAAGCTGCGCGCACAGTGCTGCGCGGCGGCGACGTGGTGGCGGAAATGACAAAGCTTAAGGATAAAAACCTCGGCTTGCAGGCGGAGCTTCGCCTTTTGCTTGAATCGAACGGATACGACAAAGACGAAATGGAGCCGCGCTATTCCTGTCAAAACTGCAGCGATACGGGCTATTATGAATACCACGGCAGAACCGTGATGTGCGCCTGTCTTAAGCAGCAGCTTATCGCCTGCGCCTGCGAGGAGCTCAACCGCAGCGCGCCGCTTAAGCTTTGTACCTTTGACAGCTTCAGCACCGACGCCTACAGCGATACGTTCGACGCGTCGCTCGGCGTTGTTCCGCGCCGTCATATGGAAAAGATTTTCAAGTTTTGCAAATCCTACGCTCAAAGCTTCACACCGGAATCGGGAAGCATATTGATGAAGGGCGCGACCGGATTAGGCAAAACTCATTTGTCTCTTGCTATCGCCAACGAGGTCATTCGCCGCGGCTACGGCGTCATTTATGTTTCCGCTCCTGCGCTGCTGACAAAGCTTGAAAAGGATCATTTTTCCCGCACGTCCGAAAGCGATACAATAGATACTCTGCTAAGCTGTGATCTGCTGATCATCGACGACCTCGGCACGGAATTTAAGAGCCAGTTTGCTTCTTCACAGGTGTATCAGCTGTTCAATTCCCGCGTTTTGCAGGGCAAGCCGGTCATCATCAGCACAAATCTCACCATGGCGGAACTTGAAAGAGAATATTCCAACCGTTTTGTGTCACGCGTGAACGGAGCCGCGCAAAAGCTTGATTTTGTCGGGGATGATTTGCGTATCAAAAGATTTTAAAATTTTTGAATTTTAGTATTGACAAAACGGTGTAAATCAAGTATAATAATTGACGTTGCATACGGGATGTAACAAATTTTGAGGAATAGTGTAACGGTAGCACGACAGACTCTGACTCTGTTTGTTGGGGTTCGAATCCCTATTCCTCAGCCACAGCCTCGATGTATGTCGAGGCTCTTTTTATCGAGGTGTAGCGCAGTTTGGTAGCGCACATCGTTCGGGACGATGGAGTCGCAAGTTCGAATCTTGTCACCTCGACCATAACGCTTTGTTTCGCAAGGCTGACTGAATAGTGAATAGGGAATAATGAATAGTTGATAAAATGTCCCGCAGGGCTTTTGAGTATTGTTTGTTATTCTCTGTTCACTATTCTTTTTTGTGTTGGAAAGGAGAATCCTATGACAAAGGCAAAAAAAATAACCGATAAAATCTTTGGCGGCATCAATATGTCATGGCTTAAGGTGGTTTTGTTCGCAGTGGCTTCCGCGGTTGTAACGGCGGTATTTTTAATCGTCCCCATGTTTGAAAAAACTTCCTTCCATGAGATGGGCGTTTCCTTTGAGGCATGGATTTTGTTCGCTATCATCATAATGACCAATTGCAAAAGCGCGTTGGATTCTGCGCTTAAAACCTTTGTGTTCTTCCTGGTCAGCCAGCCGCTGATCTATTTGCTTCAGGTCCCGTTCTATTTTGGCGGCTTCCAAATCTTTATGTATTACCGCTATTGGTTTTTCTGGACGCTGCTGACGTTCCCGATGGCGTTTGTCGGCTGGTATCTGACAAAACGCAATTGGCTCAGTTTGCTTGTGCTTATGCCTATGGTTTTGCTGCTTACCTTGCTAGGCGCAGGATATGTACAGCAGACGATGCATCAGTTTCCTCATTATATGTTAGCGGCTGTTTTTTGCTTTGCGCAGATTTTATTGTACCTGTTTGCCTTTTGTAATTGGAAGCAGTGTCTGGCGGGAGTTGGCATAGCGGCAGTTGCTGCGGCTGTATTTTTTATTGTCACACCTCAGCAGTCGCTCAGCGTCAGTATGCCGCTTCCGGATGATCCGGGATTTTCCGAAAGCGCGGTTGTTTCTTTTGATGAAAGTATGGGAAAAGCGGTCATTGAGGATTCGGAAAACGGACGAATACAAATTGAAATGAAAAAATACGGCGATACCGTCATGGAGATCAGGGACGGAGAAACGCTTTATCGCTATAATGTCAAGGGCTTTAACGACGAGGGCGTCAACCGTGTGGACGTAACTGCGGAGCCGGTGGAGCTCAACACGGTCGTGCAGCTTCCAAAAGCCGTTGCGCCATCCGACAAAGCGTCTGTCGCGTTTGAAAACAAGGAGTTCGGCGAAGCCGCGTTTGCAAACGCGGATCACAAGGCGGTCAAGCTGCACATCAGGCAACAGGGTACCGCTTTGCTGCTTATAAAGGAAGAAAAAGAAAACCGTCTGTTAAAGGTCACGGTGAATGATCCCAAAAAGCCGGATTCCGTGAAGATCGATCCGATAAGCGTTCAAACGGACACCACTACTTATTTTCCAAACATTTCATCATTATCCGATTCGGCTAAGGCGACGTTTAAGGACGCTTCGGCAGGAAAAGTGACTGTTACCGACGCTAAGAACAATTTGATTAACCTAAAGCTTGTAAAGTACGGAACCTTTGATTTGATTCTCAGCGATAACGGAAAGGACACTGAATTTAAGGTGAAAACGGTTTTTAGAAATAATCGTTTCCAAGCGGAATTTGTTTGACGGCAATCAAAAAAACAGTAGATTTTTGCTGTGGGATATGATATAATCTGTTTATAAAGCGGCAGGAGCGCCTGCCGATATATTAAATAAGGAGTGAATATTTATGATTCTTGTAAACACACCCACAATCGAAGGAAGACAAGTTGCAGTGCTTGGCATGGTGTCCGGCAACACGGTTCAGTCCAAAAACGCGTTTAAGGATATTGGCGCGGGCTTCCGCAATCTTGTCGGCGGCGAAGTCGTTTCCTACACAAAAATGCTTTCCGAGGCACGCGACGTCGCTATCCAGCGTATGATAGCGCAGGCGTCAAATATGGGCGCGGACGCTATTGTTAACGTTCGCTTTTCCAGCGCGTCCATTATGGACGGCGCCGCTGAGATCCTTGCTTGGGGCACAGCTGTAAAGCTTCTGTAAAGCCTGAAAGGAGAAAGAATGAAGTTTATTAATGCTTATAAAGGTATCTCAAAAATCTTTTTAGCTGAGATCCTTTCACTGTTTGCTATGCTTTGCCTGTCGGTGATCTATATTTTCCGCGCGGCTTTCCTTGAAAACATTGACGATGTAAACAGCTTTACCTCCGACATAACAGCTGTCATTTTGCTTGTCATTTTGGCAGCAGCCGGCGTATTGTCTATTATTTCGCTGGTTTTGAAAATCGTCGGCGTCGTTCAGGCGGCAAAGGATGAAGGCTCATTTCAGCTGATCATCTATGTCATCCTGTTTGATATTGCGGTTTCGCTGGTTGCTTCCATTTTCTCTGCAAGCCGTATGGTCAATTCGCTTTCCAACGTCGTGTCCGATGTCGCGGAGCTTTTGGTTACTCTGCTTATCATTCTCGGCGTTTGCAATTTGGCGCTTCAGCTTAAAAACCGTCAGGTATTGGAAAAAGGTCACACGCTGATCAAACTGATTATTATCATCCAGCTTATTTCCATCGTTGCGAGCATCAGTCTGCTGTTCCTGTGGACGATTATCGGAAGAGCGTTCCTGATCTCCCTTGCAAGTCTTGCGGCGGTACTTTCCTTTACAAAATATGTGCTGTATTTGATGTTCCTTCGCGAAGCAAAAGAAATGCTGAAATAAAACAGATATATTATCGACAGCCGGCTGCTCTGCCGGCTGTTTTTGCGTCCGTCGGTTATTGAAAAATGTCGAAAGCTGTGCTATAATGATTTAAGTTTACAGTATCATAAGCAAAGAGGGGATACGAAAGTGAAAAAGATTTTGTCCGGAAAAAAATGGACGGCTATCGCCGTTGCGGTGATGGTATTGATTTTGGCTTTCGTTATCGCGCTCAGTGTTCATTGTTACTATCGGGTTGACACTAATCTGGAAACAACAATGTTTTTGGATGGGGAATACTCAATTGACGGCGGCGAATGGCAGCCGATCGAAAATGATAAGACGATCGAGGACTCTTTTGAAAAAATCGTATTCAAAGGAACGTTTATTCTGGATGCGCTCCCCGAAGGCAGAGTTGTCAATATTTCCACCAAGAATGTCTGGTACACTTTGAAAACCTCTGACGACGCAGTGCAGTTGGAGCATCAGCCCAGATCGGTAGATGATGATTATGAGGAATACGTATCTGCCGTTTCTCCCGAAGAAGATGATCCCATGGTCGACCGCGAATATTTTGAAAAGAATTTTTATACCGCTTATCCGTTCTATGCCCACACGCCGCAAACGCCCGGATATTGCGTTAATGAGCTCGACGTTGCCTATATGATGCTTGTCGGCTATCCCGACGACGAGGAGGTAACGCTGGAGGTCGTCAATCCGTATCCGAATATCCACTCCAGCTTTTCCGATTGCTTTGATGTCAACATTTCTTTCCGTCAGGGCAGCTATTTGCAGTTTTTCTATAGCGCGTTGCCGATTCTGCTGATAAGTCTTTTGGTGTGTTCGTTCGGCTTGTTCTTTTTCCCGATCGCCGCGTTTATCTTGGGCAAAATTGATTACAAGTACTTTTCCTTTGGCGTAATGTGCTTTTTCTGGGGACTTTCAATGATCTCAAATAGCGTCAGCGGATATTTGAATCTGTGGGTGCTTGACCCGACTGTATGTATGCTGACGGATATTTCGATACAATATTTATTTGTTCTGTCGGTTTTCTTCTATCTGAAAGCCACATTGGAGCGTCCTGTGTCACGGGCGGTTGCCAACGGCATCGGCACGTTTTACCTTCTTGTCATTATTACAGCGTTCGTGCTGCATTTTAACAATGTTATCGACTTCTATGCTTCAACGCGCAATATGATCGTCGTTACGGCGCTTAGCGCGATCGCGCTGACCGTGCTGCTTTTCCTGGAAATAGGCATCAACCGCCGTGCGATTTTTGTTCTGGCTTCATGGTCGCCGCTTACTATTTGTATGATAATCGACTCTCTGAACAGGATCCTGCACTTCTCAACGCTTGACTTCTATGTATTCGGACTCGGCATTACCATGGTTTATCAAATCGTGCGGCTTGTATTCGATTTGCGCCGCCAGTATAAGGAAGCCATTCGCTATCAAACCATGCAGAAGGAGCTTTATGAAGCCAAGGTAGCGGTTATGGTTTCGCAGATCCAGCCGCATTTCCTGTACAATTCACTGTCCAGCATAGCTATGCTCTGTAAAATCGATCCCGATACCGCGCAAAAGGCGACAATCGCGTTCACCAAGTATCTGCGCGGCAATATGGATTCGCTTAAGCAAACCGCGCCTGTGCCTTTTGAACAAGAGCTTGAGCATCTGAAAAAGTATCTGTTCATCGAACAACTGCGCTTCGGAAAGAAGCTCAATATCGAATATGATATTCAAACAACGGATTTTGACATTCCGCTGTTGTCGATCCAGCCGCTTGTGGAAAACGCCGTCAAGCACGGCGTCGGAATGAAGGATGAAGGCGGCACAGTAACCATCGCCACGCGCGAGAACGAAAACAGCTATGAGATCATCATCTCCGACGACGGCGTCGGCTTTGATACAAGCGTAAAAAAGAACGACGGAAGATCGCATATAGGAATGGAAAACACTCGCAGAAGATTAAAGGATATGTGCGGCGCGGATGTGGTGATTACCAGCGCCATCGGTGAAGGCACCGTTGCAAGGGTTATTATTCCAAAGGAGGACAAGCAATGAGGATTTTATGTGTAGACGATGAGCCGTTGATGCTGCAAATGCTTGAAACGGCGGTCAGGGAAGCAAGACCGGACGCCGACATCAGCGCGTTTGAAAAGCAAACTGATCTGCTGGAGGACGCCAAACAAAACGGATGTGACATCGCGTTTTTGGATATTCATATGCGCGGTATGAACGGCGTTGAGCTTGCCAAGGAGCTTAAGGGCGTCAATCCTAAAATGAATATCATCTTCGTCACAGGCTTTTCCGAGTATGCCGGAGAAGCCATGAGGCTGCACGCCAGCGGTTATTTGATGAAACCGGTAACAAAAGAAGACATCGAACAGGAACTTGCCGATTTGCGCTTTCCGATCATTCCCAAGGAAAACGCGCTGCTAAAGGTGCAGTGCTTCGGAAACTTTGATGTTTTCACGCCCGACGGTAAGCCTGTTCATTTTGAACGCAGCCGCTCCAAGGAGATTTTTGCCTATTTGGTGCACCGCCACGGCAGCTCCTGCTCCATCAAGGAGATCGCCGCAGCTCTGTTTGAGGACGAGCCGTATGACAAAAAGCAGCAAAGCTATATCCAGATCCTGATTTCTGCTATGATGAAAAGCCTGAAAAAGGTCGGAGCTTCCAAAACCGTCAACAAAAGCTACAACAGCCTTTCGGTTGACGTAAGCACGCTTGACTGCGACTATTACCGCTTTCAGGAGCTTGACGCGGGCGCTGTCAACGCATACGCGAATGAGTATATGAGCCAGTACTATTGGGCTGATTTTCTCTACAATGATTATTAATCGCCAAATTCAAGATAATGTTGCTAAAAAAGTGATGCTTTTCGACCTTAAAATTTAGCATTTAAGGGGAATTTGATGACGTTCCCGCAACTATTATTGACAAATAGAAGCCTGCTCTTTATAATATACACGGATTAAAAAAATGTCGGTTTCTGTCGGATGACAGTCCGCCTTTTGATCCTCATCCGAAAAAGATTTTTCGAAGTTTTGACAGGAGTGCATATGAGAAAGAGTATTCATCGTTTATTGCCGCGTTTACTTGCTGCAGTGCTTGCATTATCTTCGCTTGCGATGATGACTGCCTGCGCAAAAAATTCCGATGCTGACAAGTCGGATCCCATGGCGCTTTCCGGCGCCGTTGTAAACAACGGCACTGAAAGCGGTTCAAAGGATGCGTCCCAAACCTCCAAAAGCCAAGACTCACCCGATGTTCCAAAGGGCGAAGGAAAGGGTCTTGTAACGGGAGAAGACGGCAAGTCCTATTATTATAACAGCGACGGCGAGCTGGAAAAGGACGGTATAGTCGGAGATGACGCAACCGGTTATTACTACGCCGGCGAAGACGGAGCCATCGATATGGGCTACTGCAACGGCGTCACTGTTGACGGTCAGGATTGGAATGTTATCGAGGGCAAGGCAACAAAGGTAGAGTCCGATTCCGACAAAGCGCTTTTCGGCGCTGTAAAGGCTGTCGGCGCCTGCACAAAAAGCAGTATGAGCCGAGAGGAAAAGCTGCGTGCCTGCTTCGATCATATAAAGACCGATTATCTTGAAGGCGTTATGCATGATCCGCCTTACAACGAAATGGACTGGCCGATCATTTATTGCAACGACATCTTTGTTGACGGCATGGGCGACTGCTTCAGCTACGGCGCCGCGTTTGCGTTTATGGCAAAGGGCATCGGTTATACCGAATGCTATGCCTGCAACACCGGAGGACACGGATGGGCGGAGGTCAACGGCCTTTATTACGATCCCGAATGGGATATGCACCATAATGAATACAACCACTACGGCGTTGCGCCGGATGATCCCTGCGACGTAGACTATTCAGGCACCCTTACAGAGGGCGTTGACTGGATGCGCGTTAAGGTTTAATTCTCATTCAAAACAATCTATATAAATTTTTTATTCTAGGAGGATACATATGAAAAGAACTCTTATTGCAATCGTTGCCGCGATGCTCGCGGTCACTTCTGTTGTTTCCCTTGCCGGCTGCGGCGGCAACAACGACAAGAAGGAAAGCACTGCCGAGGCTTCCGCGCAGGAAAACAACAACGGCGCGCTGGCTGACGCTGATACCACCGCTACCATCAAGGACGTAAAAGTTGAGCTTAACGGTGACGGCGCCGCTGCTATCCAGGCTTTGGGCACCGATTACACCTACAGCGCGCAAACCAGCTGTCACGCAAACTCCGGTGAGGACAAGACCTACGCATACCAGGGCTTCACCGTAAACACCTATCCCAACGACGGCAAGGAAAGCGTTTTGGAGGTAATCGTTACATCCGGTGATTACGCTACCTCCAAGGGCGTTAAGGTCGGCGACAAGCTGTCGGCTGTTACCGCTGCTTACGGCGACAAGTACAGAACCATCGGTCAGAAGTTCTATGTTTATGAGAATGAAGACGGTAAAAAACAGATCCGTTTCTCCATTGAGAACGACACTGTTACCCAGATCGATTACTACTACAACGTTTGATCCATCACGTTTGCAGGGGCGTGCTTACGCGTCCCTGCTTTCTTCGTGTAATAAGGTAACCTCAAAGGAAAGATGATATGAAGGGCAAAGTTTTACGCGCGATAAAGCTTGCGGCGCTTGCGCTGGTTTTGGTGCTTACTCTCGGTGTTTTACAGGAGTTTGTGCTTTGCCATGCCGACCACAACCGCCAGCGTGTTAAAGGATATTTTGATGAAGAAAAAGATTCGCTCGATGTTGTGTTTCTCGGCGCCAGCGAGGTGTATTCGGACATTGCGCCCGGATATGCCTACAGAAAGGACGGCTTAACCGGCTATTTGTTTGCTACGCAGGCAAATTCCATACTCAACTATAAGGCGCAGCTCAAAAATATCCTTAACACACAAAAGCCAAAGCTGATCGTTATCGAGCTCAACGGTGCTCTTTACGGCAACCGCGAGGCTGAGGAGGTCACAAAAGAGTCCAACCTGCGCAATTACGCGGATAACGTGTCGCTGGACGGCGTAAAGCTTGAATGGATGGCGAACAACGGTGCGCTGTTCAATGCTGAGTATTGGTTCCCGATCCTTAAATACCACGGAGTATGGAGCGATTTTCCCGATAAAATGCAGTATCAGCAGACCGTGCTCGGCGACCGTATGCGCGGCTACGGCTATTTAAAGGGCATTCTCAACGAAACAACGATCTTCAAAAAGACGCAGGAATCATATAATCCCGAGCTTGCGCAGTCCGGTCAAAACAAACGTCCGCTGCTCAAAGAGTCCGAGGAAGCGCTTCGCGATCTTTTGCAGTTCTGCAAGGATGAAAAGCTCGAAAACGTCGTGTTTGCGCGTTTTCCGCATATCGTTGTTTCACGTACCTTCGACCGTTTTGAGCGCAGCAACGCGGCAGGGGATATTGTCAAAGAATACGGCTTTGATTATCTCAATTTTGAAAAGGACTTCGCGCAAACCGGCTTAAGCGAGGAAACGGATTTTTACAATCTCGACCATCTCAATGTCTACGGTCAAAAAAAGTTCACCGCCTATGTGATGGACGTTTTGAAGCAGCGCTACGGCTTAACGCCGGGCGAGCATAGCGAAGCCGCCGTGAAGGAGTGGGAAACCTGCGCCGATTATTATGACGCCTACTATACCTACAGCAACGCTTTGATAAAAAAGGAAGACCGCCGCGAGCTTTCCGAAAACAACCAATTGATCGAAACTCTTTCCGACTATTTGCCGAATTGATGTTATACGTTACAAGTTTATCATAATTCTTGACAATGACGGAAATAATAATATAATAAATTAGGAAAACCGATTCAGGGAGGAAACACAATGAAAAAAATAATTGCATTAGTACTTGTTGCGCTTGCTGTTACAGCTGTTTTTGCAGGCTGCGGCAATTCAAAGGACGAAGGAAAAAAGGTTGATCTGTCCGCTGTTATGGAGTCTGTCAATTCCGCTGCGGGTATCAGCTCTGCAAAAAAGATCGAATCCAACGACGATTTGAAGCTTTATTTCAAGGTCAACCCCGACGACGTTAAGCAGTTTGCTGCCGAACAGGCAAAGGACATTGACGTTGCGCTTATCGAGGCAGTTGACAGCGAAGCCGCCGGCAGAGTGGCTGAAGCGCTTGACGGTATATTGAAGAACAAGGTAAGATACGCAACCTCTTATCCCGCAGAGGTTAAGGCACAGGTGGATAAAGCCAGTGTAATCACAGACGGCAATTTTGTCAGCCTGATCATCGTAGAAAAAGTGGACGATGCTGTCAAGGCATATAAGGACGGCATAAAATAATTGATCGGAAAAGTTGGGCGAACTCTGTTCGCCCGTTTTTCTGTATAGCAAGGACGGCAGATATATGACTCAAAGCGAAATCAAACAGAATTTTTCACATATGAATCCTATGCAGCAGCAGGCGGTGTTTGCCACCGAAGGTCCTTTGCTGATCCTCGCCGGAGCTGGCTCGGGCAAAACGACGGTGCTTGTCAACCGCATCGCTTACATATTGCAGTCCGGTCTTTGCCGTCCGTGGAACATCCTTGCCATCACCTTTACCAACAAGGCGGCAGGTGAGCTTAAGGAACGCATCTGCAACGCGGTGCCGGAAGGCGGCGCCGATATTTGGGCGGCGACCTTTCACTCCACCTGCGCGCGGATCTTGCGTCGATACGGCAACAGACTCGGATATTCCTCTCATTTTACCGTCTATGCTACCGACGATCAAAAGCGTCTTGTAAAGGACATCGTTAAGCAGCTTAATATTGATGAAAAGCAGCTGCCTGTCAAATCCGTTTTGTCAGAGATCTCCAAGGCGAAGGATAAGATGATCACGCCGCAGGAAATGCTTAAAAATGCCGAATATGACTATCGCAAGGTGTCGGTCGCCAAAATATATGAGGTGTATCAGGCAAGGCTCAAGACCGCGGACGCCATGGATTTCGACGATCTGCTTTGCAAGGCGGTTGAGCTGTTTGAGCAGTGTCCGGACATACTTGGATACTATCAGAATCAGTTTAAGTACATTATGGTAGACGAGTATCAGGACACCAACCGTGTGCAGTATCGTTTTGTTTCCATGCTTGCCGAAAAATACGGCAATATCTGCGTTGTGGGCGACGACGATCAGAGCATTTATAAATTCCGCGGCGCGACGATCGAAAACATTCTCTCCTTCGAAAACACCTTCAAGGGCGCCAAGATCATCCGTTTGGAGCAGAATTACCGCAGTACCAAAAACATCCTCAACGCCGCCAACGCGGTGATCGCGAATAACACGACGCGAAAGGGAAAAACCCTTTGGACTCAGAATATCGAGGGTGATAAAATAGAACTTCACACTTGTGAGGATGAGCGCGACGAAGCGAGGTTTATTGCACAGACAATTATGGACGGCGCAGAGGACGGAAGAAAATATTCCGATTTTGCAATTCTGTACCGCACCAACGCGCAGTCGAATGCCGTTGAGCAGGCTTTGTCCAGAAGCGGTATACCGCACCGCATCATCGGCGGTCACCGTTTCTATGACCGCGAGGAGATCCGCGATATGGTCGCCTATTTGCAGGTGATCAACAATCCTCACGACGACGTTCGCCTAAGCCGCATAATCAATGTGCCAAAGCGCGGTATCGGCGCACGCAGCCTGCAAATCGCCGCCGACATAGGCGCGGGCTTGGGAGAAAGCATTTATACCGTTATCAAGGACGCCGACAGCTATCCGCAGCTTTCGCGCGCTGCCGAAAAACTGAAAGGATTTGTTCGCCTGATCGACGGTTTGATAGAGGCAGAGGAAAGCGGAGATTATTCTTTAGCGGAATTATATAACCTTGTTTTAGAGCATACCAATTACGAAAGCTATCTTCGGACAGAAAAAGAAAACGCGGATGTCCGAATTGAAAATATTGAAGAACTGTCCTCCAACATTATAAAATTCGAGGAGGATTATGAGGACGAGGCGGATCTGTCGGCGTTTTTGGAGGAGATCTCGCTGATGACCGACATCGACAACTACGACGCCGATGCAGACACCTGCGTTATGATGACGCTGCACAGCGCCAAGGGCTTGGAGTTTCCCGTGGTGTTCATCACCGGTATGGAGGACGGATTATTCCCGTCTATCGCGTCGATGATGAATCCGGACGAGATCGACGAGGAACGCAGGCTTGCTTATGTGGGCATCACTCGTGCCAAGGAAAAGCTTTATCTCACAAAAACCCGTTCTCGTATGCTGTTCGGTTCAACGACGTACAATAAGGAAAGCCGATTTGTGACCGAGATTCCCGACGAATTGCTTGAAAAAACAGGGGACGAGCGAAAAACTGCTTTTGGCTTTGGCGGCGGAGAAACTGTTTCGGTCGGATTCGGCAAGCCTTCCTATGCTTCAAGAGCCGGCACCGCATATCGTCCGCCGGCGGCAAAGGCAGGCGTTACCTACAGCGTTGGCGACACGGTGCTTCACAAGGTTTTCGGCAAGGGTATGGTTATGTCAGCCGAAAAGATGGGAAACGATACCTTGCTCGAAATTGCTTTTGATAAAGCAGGAACAAAAAAACTGATGGCTAACTTCTGTAAGATGGAAATAGAGAAGAGCAAAACGAACACACTTCAAGCAACAAATAATGAAAGAAATCAGAAAGAAACTAAAAAAGGCACACCTGAGCAAGC
>JBGUOX010000030.1:0-1642 GCA_045129995.1 Ruminococcus sp.
GGCGACGGCGTTTTCGCCCAAAACCTTTAGAGCGATCCGCACCGCGAGGCTTCCTCCGCAGCCGGCGCACGCCTTGTGACCGTAGAAAAACTCGGTTTCGCCCAGCGTTTTTGCGTTAATTGCCATTTGTTTCACCGCCGATCCCTAAGAATTTTACCGTTGACTGCTGCTGTTCCAGCTCGTCAAAGATAATTTTTATTTCTTCTTTAGAAATATTTCTGCCGCCGAGACCGCCGATATAATCGGAGCTCGGAATACGGAGCTTTGCCTTTTGCAGCGCAGAGTTGACGTTGGTGTAGACCGTGCCCTCGTTGCCAAAGGAAATGTCCTTTTCCAACACCGCGACTGCTTTTGCATTCTTTACGGTTGCAGCTATCTCCTCGTTTGGGAACGGACGGAGGTAACGCAGTCTCAGCAAGCCTACCCGACTGCCCTCTTTTCTTAGTTCGTCAACAACCTCACGAACCAAACCTGAGAGGCTGCCGAGGGTAATTAAAATATAATCAGCGTCCTCGGTTCGATAGCTTTCGGTCAAGCCAGTGTAACGTCTGCCGAAAATTTTTGCAAAGCGTTCCTCTGCTTCATCAATGATTTTGGAAGCATTGAGAATCCCGAGGTGCTCCCTGTACTTAAAATATGTGTTGGTGTCGGGGCCGGCTGAAAAAGCAAGGTTGCGCGGTTTTTGCAGATCCATTTTGTTATCTGTTTGATATTTCGGAAGAAAAGCGTCCGCCTGTTCCGATGTGGGAACGTCAACCACTTCATAGGTATGGGTAAGGACAAAACCATCGAGATTTGCCATAAACGGCGTGCTTACGTCCTTGTGCTCGGCGATATAAAAGCTCATCAATGCCAAATCGAGTGCTTCCTGCGCGTTGCAGGCATACGCCTGGATCCAGCCGCTGTCAAGCTGAGAGAGCGAGTCGCGCTGGTCGCCGTATATGTTCCACGGCAACGCGGTGGAACGGTTGGCGTTCATCATAACGATCGGGAACCTACCGCCTGCCGCGTAGGGCAGACACTCCGCCATATAAAGCAAGCCCTGAGAGGAGGTCGCGGTGAACGCCCTCGCGCCGACCGAGGACGCGCCCATCGCGCAGGACAGCGCGGAATGCTCGGATTCCACATGAATGAATTCCGCGTTCAGGCTGCCGTCCTCGACAAATTCGGAGAGCTTTTCCACTACGATCGTTTGCGGCGTGATCGGATAGGCGGAGATCACCTGCGGACGCGCAAGGCGAACGCCGTATGCAAACGCCTCGTTGCCCGATAAAAATTTTTTTGCCACTACTTTTCCGCCTCCATTTTTATCGCTTTGAGCTTGCAGATTTTTGAGCAAATGCCGCAGCCCTTGCAAAAGTCGTAATCTATACCGACCTTACTGTCCTCACGGAAAATCACGCCGTCGGGACAATATAGATAACAATTTAGACAGCCGATACATTTTGTTTCGTCCAATACCGGTCTTGCGTTGCGCCAGCCCGCGTTTTTGGTGACAAGATATCCGGCTTCATAAGCGGTCGCTTCGGGAATGTCATCATAAGAAGTCGGTACAAAATCCCTCAGATAAGGCTTCATGCGACAACCTCCTCAAAAGCTGCCTTGACAGCGGCGATATTCTTTTCGTGCAGGCGGTGCGGCA
>JBGUOX010000031.1:0-12164 GCA_045129995.1 Ruminococcus sp.
CAGCCTTGCCGCGTCCTTCGCCTTGTCTTGCGAAAAATATCCTCGCAAAATATAAGTCTACTTTCTATCAGGAATTAGTATAAAACAGGGTTCAGCCTTAGCCGAACCCCGTATTAGTGTAATATTATGTACTGATTTTGCCGTGTTTAGAAGTTAAATATACTGTCCTGCCGCGCCTGTGCCGCTTGCGTATTTTGCGATATATTTCTGCACGCAGGTTGCGTCCGAAACAGTTACTCTGCCGTCGCCGTCAACGTCTGCCGCTGTTTTTTGAGCGTCGCTCAAAACGACCATGTCCGCCGCCGATTTTTGAATCACTGTTGCGTCGTCAATTGTTACATTGCCGTCGCCGTTAACGTCGCCCATAAGAGTTTTTGGTTCCTCATAGGCAACCCATTTTCCGTCGGCGGTGTAAATCATCTTTTGACCGGGCTTTATTTGTCCCGCGTCAAACTGCTGACCGCTGCCGTTGTTGAAGATTACGTTTCCGTAAGCGCTTGCAATCTCATACTCATACGGAAGCACAAGCTTGTAAACACCATTGCCGAGCTTTTCCATCTCTACGCCCGGCCAGTTGGCGTTCTGAGCCGAACCCCAAACATAAGCGTAGCAGGTTTTCCAGTCGGGCTTTGCCGCCTGATCCATATAAATTACGGTGTTGTTCTGCTTTTCCCAGCCTGTGTAGGTCGCGGCTGTTTTTGCGAGTTGGTTGTTGCTCTCGTCGTAGCCTGTCAGGGTTACGACCGCTTTGTCAAGGTGACCTATGCTCAGTGCGATTTTATCGCCGTATGCAACTGTTCCCGAAACCGCGTTTTCATTGTCGCCGTTAACAACAACCGTATATTCCGCGTGGTCGCAGTTTTTAACATATGCCGTTATATCCGCGTCGCTTGTAAGCAGATAACCTGTTTTCTTCGACAAAGAAACCGACGGCTTTGAATATTCTTCCCCGGAATAAGCCTTCCACTGTCCGCTTGCGGTGTAAACCATCTGCTGACCGGGCTTTATTTGTCCGGCGTCAAACTGTTTTCCGCTGCCGTTGTTAAAGATAACGTTGCCGAGGCTGCCCTCCAGCTCATACTGATACGGAAGCACATAACGGAACAAGCCCTGCGCGGTTTTTTCCATCTTAACCCCCGGCCAGCTCGCGTTTTCGGATGTGCCCCAAATGTAGGTGTAACACTGGTTCCAGTCGGGCTGCGCCTCCTGCTCAAGATACACAACGGTGTTGTCCTGCTTAACCCACCTTGTGTATTCGCGGGCTACCGAGCAAAGCTCGTTGTTTTCGCTGTCGTAGCCTGTAAGAGTAAGGTTTGCTTTTTCGTTACTGTTTAAGCCCTCAATCACAATCGCGTCGCCGCTTTTTACAGACTTAGTTTCCGCTGCTTCGGTGTTACCGTTGATTACAAGGGTGTATTCGGCGTGGTCACAGCTGCGAACGGTTGCGTCAACGGTGAGGGTATCGGTCAGGAAATATCCGGACGCTGCCGAAAGGTTAACGGCGGGCTTGAATACCTCTTTGCTGTCCTCGCTGATTTCAGAATTATACACAACAGCAACCTTGCCTGCCTTAACGGTACCGGTAAGAATTCCGCCGCTTACGCTAAAGCTTCCCTTAAACGCCTGATCTGTGTATTCGCCGTCAGCCATTTCAGTAGCGGTGTTTATTGTAACATCACTGTCGCTTGCGTTTATGATTACAGCGCCCTTGTTTTTGTCGCCGCGCTCAATCATTACAACCTGATTGTTGCCCTCGACGGGATTTTTCGCGGTCTGAGGGGAATCGCCCATTTCGTTGCGGAAGAAGTTAACCGCGACAACCTGAGGATCCTTAAACATATCGCTGCCGGCAGGTCCTATTTTGTTGTCGCCCCACGGGTTAGACGAGGTACTGTTGTTGGGACGGTCAAAGAACAGCGGAGTTCCGTCCTTTCTTGCCGCGATAGCCGCCCAAGCCTGAATCACCTGCTGGGTTTCGGTAAGCTCTTTATAAGAAGCGTCGTTGCAGTAGTTGTCGTGAGATTCAACCCATGTTACGGTTTGATCCGCCTTTGCGCCCGAGGGCAGCAAAGCGTCGGTAATAAAGTCCGCGTCAAGATTTTTGTTGGCGATTGCGTCGCGGATTCTAAAGCCCGTGTATGAATTTGTTGTGTTCAAATTATGGGTTTTGCCGTCCTTGTCGGTGTAGGTCTGGCTGTGGTACGCGTAAAGGCGGCTGCTGTCGTTGTCGTCGTAACCCTGAGAATCTTTTTTATAGGTGTGTCTGCCGCCCTCCTGCAAAACCTCGCCGTACTGGAACGACGAACCGTTTTGAAGAATTGTCGGCCAAAAGTCGCTTGCGAAGTCGCTGCCGTATTTTTCAGACGTATCGTCGGGAAGCTCAATAAGCTTTGCCGCGTCATAACGGAAGCCGTCCGCACCGTTTTCAACACAATCCTTCAAAAAGTCAAGAATATAATTTTGAACAGCCTTGTTCTGCGTGTTCAGCTCGTAAAGTCCGCTCAGGTCATACTGCGTTTCCTCGTAACGGTCAACCTCCGACCAGTTCTGACCGGGCTCTCTCTCGTCGCCCATGGGATGAAAAGCTCCGCCGGGCAGATTCTTAATGCTGTCCGAAATTTTGTCGTAGTAAGCCGTGGTGTGGTTCAATACAGAATCAACGATAACCTTGATTCCGTACTGATGCGCGGTGTCGCACATCGCCTTGAACTCCTCCTTGGTGCCGAACTGATAGTTTCCGATTTTGTAATCGGTGGGCTGATAATGCCACCACCAGTTGTCGCCGCCGCTGATTGTAAGCGAGCCGTCGCCGCCGTTGTTTACTTCGCAAACCGGCGATGTCTGAATCGCCGAAAAGCCTGCCGCCGCAATTTCGGGAATGTTTTCCTTAATTGTGTTGAAGTTCCAGCACCAGCAGTGCAGAATAGCGCCGCCCTCAACCGTTTGTGAAAGTCCTTTTTCGTTTATCTGCGCGCCGGTGTTTGCTTCGGCAGCCATTGCGGAAATCCCCCCTGTTAATGTTTGAGCGAGAATAATCGCCGCGGATACCGCCGAAACGCCTATCCTTTTTAATCCCTTTTTCATCTTCATAGCTCCTCTCGGTTTATTATTGGTTAACCGTTTAACTTGATTCTACTACTATTAATCCGAAATGTCAATATAATTTCAAAAAAATTTCAACTTAGGTGAGTTTTAACAAAATTTCATCAAATATTTATGCAATAAGTCAAGCTTTTTAATTCTGCGTATTAGTAAAACGTTTAACTGTGTGCAAAAAAGAAAAAGCGGCGCAAAAACGCCGCGAATATTGTAAAAAGCTGTATATTATTGAATTTTGCGCACGGAATCGCGCTCAACAAGCTTCACGGGACTTTTCTCAAAAACAGTAAGCTCTGTCTTTTCCTTCATCATCTTAAAAAGCAAGTCGCCCGACTTTCGAGCCTTGGTTTCAATATCCTGCGAAATTGTAGTCAGCTTTGGTACGGACAGCGAACAAATCGGAAGATTGTCAAAGCCGATTACGGAAATATCCTGCGGAACGCTCAAACCGCACTGACGCAGGCCGTCAATTATTCCGCAGGCGGAAACATCCGACATAACTCCAACAGCCGTAAATTTTTTTGAGGACAGCGCAATATCATTTCCGGCAACAATGCTGTTGCTCTCAATTGAATCAACCTCGAAAATATCGTCTTTTTCAAGCTCCAGCCCTTTCTCGCGGCAGGCGTCGCGAAAGCCGCAAAAGCGCTCCCAAATTACGCCCTCGCTGCCGAAAGCAGGCGCGGCAAAGGCAATGTTGCGGTGACCGTTGTTAAGCAGGTGCTGCGCCGACAAGAAGCCGCCTCTGTAATCGTCGATGCCCACGCACGCAACGCCTTCGTCCTTGCAGTAGGAGTCAATAAACACGGCAGGGCACTTTAAGTTTTTGCGCACCTCGCGGATTTCTCCGGTTGAAGCGCCGGCAAAAAAAGCTCCGTCAACGTTCCACGACGAAAGCAGCGGAACAATATCGCGGCAGCGCTCAATACAGCGAATCATAAGGCAGTAATCATGGGCGCGGACGTATTTTTCGACCTCGGCAATCAGCTCGGCGTAATAAGGGTTTGAGTTAAAGGTGAAGTAATCGCCGATGTTTGGAATTACAAGCGCAACAATTCTGCTTTCCTGAGTGGCAAGACTGCGCGCCACGGCGTTTGGCTTGTAGTCGGTTTCTCTGATTATTCTCTCGATTTTCGCGCGTGTTTCGTTTGACACCTTGTGGAAGTTGCCGTTAATAACATTTGAAACCGAGGCAACGCTTACTCCGGCTTTTTCGGCGATTTGCTTTATTGTCATAACAAGATTTGCTCCTTAGGTTAAAATAAGTAAAACGTTTAACCTAATTATACGACCGACGATTTAGTTTGTCAATACCTTTGGGATTTGCGTTTGAGCATAAAAAGAGGACGGAAATGAATCCGTCCTCAAATTTATTATGCTTTTGTTTATCAGGTGGCGTCGTCGAAGCTTGCGAGTCTTTCGAGGTGAGCAAACTTGTTTTCGGCAATCTTTTCCGCCTCTGTGAAGAGCTTCTCGGCTCTTTCGGGGAAGGAACGTGTGAGAGCGTTGTAACGAACCTCGCCCATAATGAAGTCGCGGTAAGAAGCTGTGGGAGCCTTGGAGTCGAGCTGGAAGGGATTCTTGCCTTCGTCGGCACGGCGCGGATCATAGCGGAAGAGGTTCCAGTAGCCTGCGTCAACAGCCTTTTTCTCTTCGAGCTGAGCGATACCCATACCGCCCTTGATACCGTGGTTGATACAAGGAGCGTAGCAGATTACAAGTGAAGGTCCGTTGTAGCTTTCAGCCTCAACAAGAGCCTTGAGAACCTGGTTGTTGTCGGCGCCCATTGCAACCTGAGCGGTGTATACATAGCCGTAGCTCATAGCGATTGCCGCAAGGTCTTTCTTCTTAACAGCCTTACCTGCTGCAGCGAACTGAGCAACAGAGCCAATCGGGGTAGCCTTTGATGACTGACCGCCTGTATTTGAGTAAACCTCGGTGTCGAATACGAGGATGTTTACATTTTCGCCGGAAGCGATAACGTGGTCAAGACCGCCGAAGCCGATGTCGTAAGCCCAGCCGTCGCCGCCGAAGATCCACATTGACTTCTTGGCAAGCTCGTCCTTGTCAACGAGAGTTTTCTTTGCGAGTTCGCCAACCTTAGCGTCGTCAACAGCCTTTTCGAGCTCAGCGATAAGAGCGTCGGTTGCGGGACGTGAGGATGTGGAGTCGGTGATTGTGTTGAGGTAGCCTTCGCAAGCAGCCTTGAGGTCTGCGTTGTCGGTAGCTTCCATAATTTCGGTTACATAGCCTGCAAGTCTGTTGCGGATTGCGTTCTGACCGAGAGCCATACCGAAGCCGAACTCGGCGTTGTCTTCAAACAGCGAGTTCTGCCAAGCAGGACCGAAGCCCTTCTTGTTGGTTGTGTAAGGAGTAGCAGGAGCCGAAGCACCCCAGATTGAAGAACAACCTGTTGCGTTAGCGATGAACATTCTGTCACCGAAGAGCTGGGTAACGAGCTTAGCGTAAGGAGTTTCGCCGCAGCCTGCGCACGCGCCTGAGAACTCGAGGAGGGGCTGCTTGAACTGGCTGCCCTTAACTGTAGTGAACTTGAACTTGTCGGCAACTTCGGGCTTCTCGTCAAGTGTGAGACCGTAATCGAATACTGCCTGCATAGGTCTTTGGGTGTCGATGGGCTTCATAACAAGAGCCTTTTCGCCCTTCTTGCCCGGGCAAACCTGAGCGCAAGCGCCGCAGCCTGTGCAGTCGAGGGTTGAAACGGTCATAGCGAACTTGAGTTCCTTGAGACCGATCATCGGGATACCTGTTGTTCCTTCGGGAGCAGCCTCAAGCTCGGCGTCTGTCATGGGAACAGGACGGATTACAGCGTGAGGACAAACAATTGCGCAGCGGTTACACTGGATACAATTCTGTGACTGCCATTCGGGAACGTCAACGGCGATGCCTCTCTTTTCAAAAGCGGAAGAACCGTTGGGGCAGGTGCCGTCGATGTGATCCTTGAACGCGGAAACGGGGAGCTTGTTGCCCTTGTAGGAGTTAACGGGCTTGAGGATGCCGTTTACATACTCAACGAGAGCGCCTTCGCCCTCTGCCTTGTCGGCAACGGCGTCATCAGCGGCGTTAGCCCAGTCGGCAGGAATTTCAACCTTTTTAAGGTCTTCCATACCGCGGTCGATAGCAGCGTAGTTCATATCTACGATTGCCTGACCCTTCTTCATATAGGACTTCTTGGCAGCGTCCTTCATAAACTGCTTTGCGTCCTCGGCAGGAATAATGTCGGCAATCTTGAAGAATGCTGACTGGAGCACGGTATTAACGCGTCCGCCGAGACCGATTTCCTTACCGATTTTGATAGCGTCGATTGTGTAGAAGTTAATCTTTCTTTCAGCGAGGATTCTCTTCATCTTACCGGGGAGACGCTTTGAAAGCTCGTCAACATCCCATGCGCAGTTGAGCAGGAATGAACCGCCTTCTTTAAGATCCTCAACGATTTCGTACTTGTCAACATATGAAGGATTGTGGCAGGCAACGAAGTCAGCCTTAGAAATGTAGTAGGTTGATTTGATCGGCTGGTTACCGAAGCGCAGGTGGGAAACTGTAAGACCGCCTGACTTTTTGGAGTCGTAAGCGAAGTAGCCCTGAGCGTACATATCGGTGTGGTTGCCGATGATTTTGATGGAGTTCTTGTTCGCGCCAACTGTACCGTCCGCGCCAAGTCCCCAGAACTTACAGCTGTGAGTGCCGGCAGGTGTTGTGTCGGGATTCTCAACAACGGGAAGTGAAAGGTTTGTAACGTCGTCTACGATGCCGATTGTGAACTTCTTCTTGGAAGCATCGGACTGAGCGTTTCTGTAAACAGCGATGATGTCGCCGGGTGTTGTATCCTTTGAACCAAGGCCGTATCTGCCGCCGTAAACCTTAACGCCGGCGAACTTGCTGTCGTTAAGAGCAGCGAGAACGTCGAGGAACAGGGGTTCGCCGATTGAGCCGGGTTCTTTTGTTCTGTCAAGTACCGAAACGGTCTTTACTGTGTCGGGAAGCTGGCTTGTCATATAAGAACCAACGAACGGACGGTAGAGTCTTACCTTTAACAGACCAACCTTTTCACCCGCAGCGTTGAGGTAATCAACAACTTCCTCCGCGCAGTCGCAAACCGAACCCATGGCAACGATAACGTGCTCCGCGTCGGCAGCGCCGTAATAGTTGAAGGGCTTGTAGTCTGTACCGATTTTTTCGTTAACCTTGTTCATATATTCAACTACAACTTCGGGAACGGCGTCGTAGTAGGGGTTGCAGGCTTCTCTTGCCTGGAAGAAGATATCGTCGTTCTGAGCGGTACCTCTTGTTACGGGATGCTCGGGGTTGAGCGAACGGCGGCGGAATTCTTCAACCGCGTCCCAGTCGAGCATATCGCCGAGGTCGGCGTAATCCCAGGCTTCAATTTTCTGAATCTCATGAGAAGTTCTGAAGCCGTCGAAGAAGTGAAGGAAGGGAACTCTGCCCTTGATTGCCGTAAGGTGGGCAACAGCGGCGAGATCCATACACTCCTGGGGATTGTTTGAGCAGAGCATAGCGTAACCGGTCTGACGGCACGCGTATACGTCTGAGTGATCACCGAAAATTGAAAGAGCGTGGCTTGTGAGCGCACGGGCTGAAACGTGAATTACACTGGGAAGCAGCTCGCCTGCCATTTTGTACATATTGGGAATCATCAGGAGCAAGCCCTGTGAAGCTGTGTAAGTAGTTGTAAGCGCGCCTGCCGCGAGTGAGCCGTGAACAGCACCTGACGCACCGCCCTCTGACTGCATTTCAGTTACCTGAACTTCTCTTCCGAAAAGGTTTTTCTGTCCCTTTGCCGAAAACTGGTCGGTAAGGTCAGCCATAACGGAAGAAGGTGTGATAGGATAGATAGCCGCAACGTCTGTGAACGCGTAGGAAACATGAGCGACAGCGCTGTTACCATCCATTGTTTGCATTTGTCTTGCCATTGGAATTCGTCCTCCTTTTTTATGTAGCGGCTCAAGGAAATTAAAGCCGCCTGTGTAATTTAATACACAATTTGTTACTCTAAATTGTAACACTTTTTGCACCTTTTGTAAAGAGTTTTTTTAAATGAGGGGTCGGTTTTCGTTAATTTTATTAATAACAATGCAAAAACAATGCAAAAAACGCCGGAAAACAGCGTTTGATAAACAAACTGTTTTTCCGGCGTTGATTGTTAAATTTTAATTACAGGCTTCGCCATCCGTTGTCGTACAGCATACCTGCCTGCAAATCAAGGTCGGGCGTTTTGCCGCTGTCGTCTCCCTTTGTAAAGATGACATGGTTAGCGCCGTCCGGAATATTCGCGCTGAAAATTCCGTTGCCCTCGTCTGTCATATCATTGCCCGGCCAGCTCATCATCTGAAGGTTGGAATCGCTCCAGAAGTAAGCCTTTACGGGACTCCAGTTACCGTTGTTCTTAAAGTACACCTTATTGGAATCGCCTGACGGATTTACGGGCGCGGCGCCGGGAGTGTATTCGCTCCAGCTGCCGTTGCTGTAAATCTTGCCTGCTTGAAGCGTCAGGTCGGCGGTCTTTCCGCTGTCGTCGCCCTTGGTGAAGATTACCATGGTCGCTCCGTCGGGGATTGTCGCGCTGTAGACGTTTCCGCCCTCGCTCTGCATTTCGTTGCCCGGCCAGCTCATCATCTGCTGATTTGAATCGCTCCAGAAATAAGCCCTGACGGGACTCCAGTTGTTGGTATTTCTGAAGTAAACCTTGTTTGTGTCCGCGGCAGGTGTTGTTGCGGGTTCGGTGGGTGTAGTGGGTGTGACGGGTGTGGTGGGCGATACCGTGCCGCCGCCCGTGTAAATATCGGTTTCACCGCAGTGTGATTTTGAATTTTTGATTCTGGCGATGAAGTACTGGATTGCGGTTGCGTCCTTGATGTTAACGTTGCTGTCCTTGTTAACGTCGCCGGCAAAATACGCAGCGCCTGTGAGCTCGCGGATTGCCGCCGCGTGGTGCTGAATAAGAGTTGCGTCCTTAATGGTTACATTGCCGTCAAGGTTTGCGTCGCCCAAGAGCACTGTAAGGGAATCTCCGTCCGAGCCGCTTGTGGGAGATGTGGGTGTGGTTGCGGGTGTGGTTGCGGGAACCTCGGCGTCGGCATAAGCGCTCCAGCTGCCGTTGTTATAGATGTAATTGTTGCCGGGGATGCTGAGGTCGCCGGTCTTGGTCTGCTCATTGCCGTTGCTGAATATGCAGCAGTTGTACTGCTTGGGAATGGTGTACTTGTAGACATTGCCCTTGTACTTCTCCATGGGTACGCCCGGCCATGATACGCCGCCTTGCGACTGACCGCTTGCCCAGTAGTAAATTGTGGGTGTTGAGAAGTTGCTTGACGAATTGTCAAAGTAAACCGTTGTTGAGCTTGAGGGATCGGGCTGGGTTACAGGCTGTCCCTGCTGGCCGTCGTAAGGTTTCCACTGGTTGCCGCCGAGGAGGATTTTGCTTTCCTCGCCGATTGGAAGTCCGGTTTCCATTTCGCCGGGATATCTTCCGTTGCCGCCGCTGAAAATAACGTTGCCGTTTGTGAGGTCGTCGGGAACCTCGAGCACATAGAGTCCGAGGGATCTGTCAAGAGTCATTGACTGTCCCGGCCATGCCGCGTTTTCTTTTACGGAGCTGCCGGACTCGTCATAGATGTAGGCGTTGATGGGAGTACCCCAGTTGTAGCCGCTGTTGTCAAAGTATACCTTTACTACGGCGTCGGGATCCTTCTTCTTGAAGCTAAAGCTCTTTTTGAGCGTTTCTTCGCTGTTTGTCGCGGTCATTTCTACCTCGAACACTGTGCCGACGTCAATGCCGTCACCGATTTCAAAGGTCTGACCGTTGGTTACGCGGAACGGTGAGCCGCCGTTGATGCTTGCCATTGCGTAGTCAGCGCCGCGCAGAGAAACCGTTACGGTTTCGTTATCGTAGAATGAGTAGTTGCCGCGCAGGCTCATACTGATTGTGGACTGAGGTCCTTCGATAAGGATTGTGCCCTGTGAGCCCGAGTTAAACTTAACCTTGCCGTTTGCTACAACCGCGGTTGTGCCGTCGTAGGCGTTGGTTACGGTTGTGCCGTTGCCCCACATTGAGGAAACGTTTACCTCAACGCTTGTGTTCTTGTTTGCGCCGATTACCGCGATGATTCCGTCGGTGGTTACGCCGTCGTCGTAGCTTCTTGAGAACGCGTAGCCGGACGACGCCGAAACGGTGGCGTGCTGACCCGCGCCGACAGCCACGTGATTTTTACGGAAGGTGCCGACCTTTTGCCAGTGCGTGAGAAGCGCCGTGTTCATACTGTTCCAGTTCATGTCGCTTCGCAGCGAGTGACCGGAACCGCCGTCGCCGTCAAAGCTTACTCCGGAGGCAAAGTCTCTGCCCGATTCGTCGCCGTAGTAGGGCTGAATCGCGCCGGGCATAAGCTGGAACGCCGAGCCCTGCCAGAACATATCGGCTCTGCCCTTTGCGAGGTTGGAGTCGTGCGACGAGATGTATGTAAGCGCGTTAAAGTTTTGGTCGTTGTTGATTGTTGAAGCGTAGTTTTGATAGATTCCGCCGATGCCGTCCTTGCCGGGTACGCCCGAACCGGAGAAGCTGAAGTTGATCATTGAGTCGAAGCCGTTGTTGTAGTAATCGCTCTTTCCGAGACCGTGTCCCCATGCTTCGCCTGTCATCCAGAAATCCTCGTCCCAGCTTGCGCCGACAGCGGAGGGGTTGTTCTGACGCCATTTTTTGAGAGCTGCCGAGCACTTTGTTTTAAGCTTTTTCCATGAAGCCATTTCTACGTGCTTGGCGGTGTCGCAGCGGAAGCCGTCAACGCCGTAGGTTTCAACCCAGTCGGCAAGCCATGATGAGATATAGTCGGAAACGGTGTTGGAGCTTCCGAATTTGCTGATTTTGGTGTTATAGGTGCCCTCTTTCTTCCATTTTTCCTGAAGGAAGGTGGGAACCGACACACGGTTTGATGACTCGGTGCGGAAGTCGGGCAAGCCTGCAAGGCAGCTTGTAAGGTCGCCGCCGCCGTCCTCGGAGTATCCGGGGAGTCCGCTTCTTACCCAGCTTGAGCCCCACCATCTGCCCCAGTCGGAGGCTGAGGAGTCGTAGTTTACATAATCGTGGAGCGAGTTTACGCCGTTGATTTTGTAAAGGAATGACTGAGCTGCCTGCTTGTTCTTAAATGTACCGAAGTTGAACTCGATCATATCCTTGATTGTGTTGTAGCCGGCGTGGTTCATTACGATGTCCATTACAACACGAACGCCGTGCTTGTGCGCGGTGTCAACCAGGGTTTTGAATTCCTGTCTTGTACCGAAGTTGGCGTCGGTTTCGGTGTAGTCAAGAACATAATAGCCGTGGTAGGAATAGTGAGCGAAGTCGTTGTTGCCGCCGGGGGTAACGTAGCCGTGAATTTGCTCGTAGGGAGCGGAAATCCAGATTGCGTTAACGCCGAGCTTGTCGAAGTAGCCTTCCTCGAGCTTTTTGGTTATGCCGGCAAAGTCGCCGCCGTGGAAGGTACCGGGTGATGTGTTCCAGCCGGAAATAGGCTTGCCGCTTTGGTCAAGCGTTCTTCCGTAGCTGTGGTCGTTTGATGTGTTGCCGTTGTAAAAACGGTCGGTCAGCAGAAAGTAGACGTTCGCGTTATCCCACGAAAAATCGTCTGGACTTTCTACTGTGCGGATACCTGTCGGCTCGGCTTCTGTTGTTGCGGCGTTCGCGGGCATCATCGCGAACATTGACAGAAGCATTGCCAGACAGAGCACCACTGAGAGAGTTTTCTTGTGCATTTCAAAACTTCCTTTCTGATATAAAATTAATCTATACCGGAGTTGTCCTCCTACTCCATTTTTATTATAATAAAAAATAATTCAATATTCAATACATTTTTGTAATTTTTTAGAAAAATTTTACACAGTTTTAATATTTCCTTTTCCGCTTATGAAAATATGCACAAAACAAACTTGAATGTTTACCATAATATAGAAATGTAAATGTCAAGTATAAATGTCGAAAAACGCTCATTTAAAATGTACATTTTTGAGCGGATAATTAATCGTCGGAATCATCAAAG
>JBGUOX010000032.1:0-2413 GCA_045129995.1 Ruminococcus sp.
GCGCGCGTTAAGCAGCTTTTCAAGATTGTCGATCTCTTCCTGGGCTTTTGGCTCAAACAGGCTTGCGTAGCTGTAAAGAATAACGCCCTTCACTTTATTATTCTTATTTAGAATATTATACTCACAAGCCAGAATATCATTTTGGTTTTTCCAAGTGCCTTCGTCGGCGTCGGTGCCTGCTTTGTAGCAGCCCAAGCCGATATACAGCCGAACATTTTCGGCGTAGTCAAGCGACGTCCAGTCGTTCAGCGCCTGCTCAAAGCCCAAAGCGGGATTGTCCAGGCTGAAATACAGCTGCGGACAAATGTAGTCGATATACCCTTTTTTGGCGCACCAGCTGACGACGTCGGCATAAAGCCCTTCGTTGTTGGAAAGATTGCCCTGCGGCGATACACCGAAGACCATTTCGGGATGCTTTCGGTGCAGCGACAAATAGGTTTGCGCAAGCAGCATATTAACATTATTACAGCGCCATTGCTCAAGACTCATATTCTCGCCCTGCGCTTTGTCGCGGTATGCTTTATACTTTGCCGCGTCCTGATCCCCAATGTCCGGCGGATAGAAATAGTCGTCAAAGTGTATCCCGTCAACGGGATAGTTGTCCGCGATTTCCATTACGCCGTCAACTATCAGCTTTCGCGCGTTTTCATCGGACGGATCAAGAATAACGTCGTTTTCGGTTTCCAGTAACATCGCTTCATCCTTTACGGCAGGATTTGTATCGCTCAGCTTTTCCGGCGTTTGATTCGCCGAAACACGGTAAGGATTTATCCAGGCGTGCAGCTGCAGACCGGATTCGGAGCATATATCGCACATAATTTGAAGCGCGTCATATCCCGGATCCTTTCCCTGAACGCCGGTGAGTATATGAGAAGCAGGGAAGAGCTTCGACGGATAAAGAGCGTCACAGAACGGGCGAACGTGTACAAACAGAGCGTTGCAGCCAATATTTTTACTGTTGTCTGCAATTGCCTGAAATTTCTTTCGGAACGACGATTCGCTTTTGTCATTTTCATAAGCCATACTCAGCTCCATATAGGTCACCCACATACCGCGCATTTGTTCGGGCTCTATTGAATCGGCAGCGTTTGATGTTTCCGACGGAGTTGCCTGTGCTTGGGCTGCAGGCTGCTTTTGTCGGCTGATCGCAGCGCTGACGGCAATGGTGACGATCAGGAGTAAGGCTGTGATAAGCAGCGGAATTGATTTTTTTCTTTTCATTTTTTCATCCCCGGAGTTTTATGGATTGGTTTTTGATTTTATATGTTTATATCGCGGCAATAAGTCTGTTTGCCGTAATTCAGACAATATTTGATAAACGTCGCGCGGTGCGCGGCGGCTGGCGTGTTAAGGAATCAAGCCTTCTGCTGACCGCTGTGCTGGGCGGCAGCGTTGCTATGCTGCTTACGATGCTGCTGATCCGACACAAAACGCGCAAAAAGAAATTTATGCTCGGTATTCCTGTCATTATTATTCTTCAAATAGCAGCGGCGATTTTGGTAAGGAGGTTTGTAATTGGCTGAAATACTTCGCTTTACAGTTCCGCCAAGCTTCGACGGAAAGCCTGCCAAATGGTTTTTAAAGGATTTTTGCTCTCTTTCTACAAGAATGATAACACGTTTGAAACGAGAAAAAGAGGGAATTATGGTGAACGGAAAAATTCTGCGCACCGTAGATCCTGTTTTTGCCGATCAGGAAGTGGTAATACGTCTGCCGGATGAAGAGCCGTCCTTTATTGAACCGGTTGAAGGAGTGCTTGACATCGTGTATGAGGACAGCTTTTTGCTTGTTGTAAACAAGCCTCCTCAGATGCCTGTACATCCCGTCAAGCAACATCAACTCGACACGCTTGCTAATATTGTGTCGCATTACAGCCAAAGCAGGGGAGAGCAATATGTTTTTCGCGCGCTTAACCGCCTTGATCGTAACACTTCGGGCTTGGTGATGATTTGCAAGGATAAATTCACCGTGTTCAAGCTGAAAAACCGCGTTGAAAAAACATATTACGCGCTGGTACACGGCGAGCTTTCCGACAGCGGCACCGTTAACGCTCCGATCGGCTTGACTGAGGATTCCAAGATCGTTCGCCATGTATTGACGGAAGGTTCTCCGGCGATCACTCATTACAAGCCTCTTTATTCTTCAAAAGAATATTCATATATCCAACTGACGCTTGAAACCGGCAAAACTCACCAAATCCGCTGCCATATGGCATATTTGGGACATCCGCTGCTGGGCGATGATCTCTACGGCGGCCTGACGGATAAAATCTCGCGTCAGGCGCTGCATTGCGGCGAAATGCGGTTTGAGCATCCCGTAACGGGAGAGCCTGTTTGCCTCAGCGCGCCGCTGCCTGCGGATATGCGATCAATACTGACAAAATAAAACGGACGGCTAAAAAAGTCGTCCGTTT
>JBGUOX010000033.1:0-1803 GCA_045129995.1 Ruminococcus sp.
TTCATTTTGGGGTTGATTTCCTTTAGCCTTTTTGCGACCTCTACGCCGTTCATGCCGCGCATATGGATATCCAGAAAGGCGACGTCACAGCCGTTTTGTTTGGCGTCCTCCAACAGATCTGCCTGCTTACGGAACGCCGTGACTTCAGCGTCGGACTTTGCTTCGCGGATTGCCGCTTCCAGCATTTTCAGAGCCAAAGGCTCGTCGTCAAGACAAAGTATCCTCATTTGGTTGACCCTCCTTAGGTAATATTACGATCGCTGTGGTGCCCTTGCCGACAACACTTTCGATTTTTACCTCGCCGCCGCACATATCGTGAAGGCGTTTTTTTGTGTTTTCCATACCGACGTGCGAGCGGCCGTCATCCTTTTGCTCGTTGACGTCGAAGCCCACTCCGTCGTCTTCTATTACGACCTCATACGCTGTTTCGGTTTCACGGGTAGAGATCCTGACCGTACCTCCGTCCTCTTTCATTCCGACGCCGTGCTTGACGGCGTTCTCGACAAGCGGCTGAACGGATAGCAGCGGCAGCACAAAATCAGTCGCTTGAATGTCGTACTCAATATTCAGCAAATCGTCAAACCGCAGCTTCTCAATATATAAATACTTTTTCAGATGTTCCAGCTCCTGCGTGAACGGTACCGGACCGGTTTGTTTTAAAGAATCCATATTGCCGCGGAGATATTTGGCGAAGGTGATCGTCGCTTCTTTAGCGATCTTGGGATCGATCTCGCACATCATCGCGATGGACGTCAGGGCGTTATACATAAAATGAGGACGGATCTGTGACGTCATCACGCTGACCTTTGCCTCGTACAGCTCCTTTTGCATCTGTTGATGTCGGATCGCTTCTTTATACCGGAACCTCAGATCGCCGATCAGCCTCACGATCTGCACGATCATAGTGATCGCCAAGCCGTAGTTGAAGTAATGTGAACCCGGCAGGTGGATGAATTGATCGACGGCGTCTATTGCGACCGTCAGCAGCAACGGCACCCATGACAACAGGAAGAACAGCGCGTTGCGATTGATCCTCATTTCTACGCAGAGCAATACTATCATAATCACTATGCTGCCCGCAGTGGCGAAATTCATCGTCATTGATGAAGCGTTGAGATCCCTGATGTGGCAAAGGTGCAGAATAAATACGGTGAAAACGCAGCTTAGATAGACAGCCGACGCGATGTTGGCGGCAATGCGCGTTCCTCTGCTGCTCATATTGGCTTTGAAATAGAACAGCACCGCGGCTACAAAGCAGTACCCGGTGATTTTGTCCATCATCATACAGACAGTCGGGTCTACGATCCAAAGGTTCAGATAGCCGCTTATCTGTTGCATTATCATATACAATCCCCATAAAAAGCTGAGCAATCCGAAGGTTAGGTACTTATAATCGATCTTTCCGAGTATAAAGCTTGCCACCGGGAAAAAGAACAGTCCGAAGAAGCATATTAATACGAACAGCAATACGGGCGGTAACGCGTCATAGAAGAAACGCAGATACATTCCCTCGTTGTAATACGCTGTAACGTCAACACAGTCGTTATAACTGACAAGCGCGTAACCGTAGGGATATTCTACCTCAAAAATAAGCTCCGAGTCCTCCGTTATATTCTCGGTCTGCGTGAGATAGTCTGGATAAATAGATTTTACGCAGTAGCCGGGTGTATTCGGCATATCGAACGCTAACGGTTTGTCGGTTTGAGTGTGCTCATAAGAGAGCTTTTCGTCTTCAAAGTTATAGCTCTGTATCACGGTACCGTCGGTCGTTTTCAAAGTATACCAAACATTTTTGGAAGAAAT
>JBGUOX010000034.1:0-5062 GCA_045129995.1 Ruminococcus sp.
GAAGCGACCGCCGCAGTTCATCTTGACAGTATGCTTTCTATGACCGAACAACTGCGGCAGGCGTTTAGCACAACGGAGGATTTGACACCCGAACGGCTCACGGAAATAGCGCAGACCGAATTGCCGTCTGTCACTGAATCGCTCGAGAGCTTCAAGCAAACGGCGGCGGTGCTGCTGGCAAAATTAAAGGAGGATTTGGAGCAGACAGGCGAAACGCTTCGCGCGCTGAAAAAGGAGCAGGAAAGTCTCGAAAAGGGCAGATTCCAATTTCCGCAGAACGCGCTGGATTTGAAGCAGGCGGTGCTGTCGCAAATCAAGGCGAAGCACAACGAAAGCGCCGAGGTCGTCTTGGTGGCGGAAGCCTCGGAGATCAAAAACGACCGCTGGCGCAACGCGATCGAGGGCTATCTGAATACCCAGAAATACTACATCATCGTGCCACCGCAGTATGTACGGCTCGCCGTCAAGGTCTTTGATCGAATCAAACGCGACAAGGCGGTTTACGACACCGGCATCGTCGATACCGAAAAGATATTGAAAAAGCATCCGCGCGCGGAGCAAAACAGCCTCGCGCGGGAAATCGAGACCGATAATCCCAATGTCCGCGCCTATCTGGATTATCTGTTGGGCAGGGTCATCAAGTGCGATCGTGCCGAGTATATCCGCGACTATCCGATTTCCATCACCGACGAGGGCTTGCTGTACAAGAATTATGTCGTGCGTGCGCTGAATCCGAAGCTCTGGCGGCATCCGGCGATCGGACAGAACGCGATTGTTTTGCGCCTTAATGAGATCAAGCGCGAAATTGCCGCAAATAACAGGCTGATTGAAACCTATTCCTCGTTGAAAATCGGCGCAACAGCCTGCAAGGATACCGAGGGCTATTCGCAAAGCGACGCAGAGCGGCTGACGAATGCGGCACAGCAGGTCATCGGCAGTGCAGTGCATCATCAGGAGATCGAGGAATTGGAGCAGGAGCGCGCCACCTTGGACACCGCCAACGTGTTCTTCCTGCGCGAAAGAGTCGCGGAGAAGGAGCAGGAGGTCAAGGAAGCGGAGCGCGATTGCGCCGAATTGCAGGAGAAGGTCGGCGAGGTTCGCGGCGCTTTGGGCGCTTTGCGGTATGACCGGATCCCGGTTGCGGAACAGGAGATTCGGGAGAGTCGAATAGCTCTGACCGCGTCATATGAATCGGTTTGGATTGATGAAACAGGGGAGCCGCGCTATCAAATTGAAATCGGTAAGCGCGGACAGGCGAAACAGATTTTAGAAGCCTTTCCGCGTGAAAAAAGCCGCGCCGCCAATGCGGTCAGCCGCTTCCGCGAGAGCTTGATTGGTCAGCGCACCAAATTCAACCACGATTACAAGATGGGTTACGACGTCAACGCCGAGGATAACCGCGAGTTTTCCGAAGCGCTGCGCGTCATCAATGAGAACACCTTGCCCGATTATTTGACGCGGATCGAGGACACCAAGAAAAAGGCTATGGAGGAATTCCAGGAGGATTTCCTCAGCAAGCTGAGCGACAAGATCCGCTCCGTCAAGCGCGACATAAAGGAGCTGAATTACGCGATCTCGTCCGCCTCCTTCGGCGAGGACACCTACAGCTTCAAGGTCGAGCCGAACAACAATTATGAGCGGTATTACAAAATGATCACCGATGAAATGCTGATGGGCGGCTACACGCTGATGACAAATCAGTTCAACGAAAAATACCGCGAGGAGATCAGCGAGCTGTTCGCGGTGATGACCGGAGAGGGCAATTCCGCGCTCGACCAGAGCGAATACGAAAAGCGTGTCAGCCTGTTTACCGATTACCGGACGTACCTCACCTTCGATATCGAGGTCATCAACAAGGACGGCGAACGCCAGCGCCTTTCGCGCACGATCGACAAGAAGTCCGGCGGCGAAACGCAGACGCCGTTCTATATCGCGGTGCTGGCGTCCTTCGCGCAGCTTTACCGCATGGGACGCGACAAAAAAGCCAACACCGCGCGGCTGATCATCTTTGACGAGGCGTTTTCCAAGATGGACGGCGAGCGCATCGAGAAAAGTATTCAGTTGTTGAGGAAAATTGGTTTTCAGGTGATTCTCTCTACGCCAACCGAAAAGGCAGGCGACATCGCGCCGTGGGTCGACCGTATTTTGCTGGTGCTGCGCAGCGGCAAGACCTCGCAGGTGACGGTGTTCGACAAGGACAGGGTAGGAGAGCTGACCGATGAATGAGCATTGGCAAAAGGAGATTTTGAATCTTCTGCTTGATAAATACGAGCGCACCGCCGCCTTTCAAAAGGGAGAACTGCCCGACAGACGGGTGCTGCTGCGCCTCTATGATTCCGGCAAAACGGATTTCCCTGCTTATGATATCGACGATCATGTTGTCAGGACAGCGATCAACGAAACCGTGATTGCGATGCAGTCTGAAAAACTCGTCGGTTTTGAGTGGATGCGCGGCGAGCAAAATCACATCATCAAACGTGTGTGGCTGGATTTTTCCAACCTCGACAAGGCGTATCAAACTGTCAACAGGCAGTCGTCAAAGCTGATTGTTACAGCGGTCATACAGGAATTGGAACAGGAGATAGAAGCGGTCAGCACCGACTGGATCGTCGCGTTTTACAGTGAAACGAAGGGTTATTTGGAAACGAAATGTCGGTTAGGCAGCCGCCTTTCCTCCGACAAAGCGGAACGAGCCGATTTGTATCGGATGCTGCGCTTCATCGACAGCGAATTTTTTACATCGCTGACCGAGCGCGTCTTTTCGGAAAAGTGCTTCGGAGATTCCAAAGCCTTTGAATCGCGCATGAAGCCGACGCTCTTGTCGGTCATGCGCAAGTATATCAACCGCGAGCTTTCGGACGCGGAATTGCTGCAAATGATCGGCATTTCGCGCTATCCTGAGCCGCTCGATCTGCGCGGAGAAATCACCATTAATGGAAATGATATGCGCGTATTCCGAAACGGGTTTTGTATCTATTCCAATGAGATCGAATTCGCAGACGTCATCATCCCAAAAACTGTCGAGCGTATTTTGACGATCGAAAACCGCGCCAATTTCTTTGCGTATCGGCAAGCAGAAAATGAATTGGTCGTTTATCACGGCGGTCAATACAGTCCGGCAAAGAAGCGTTTGTTTGAAAAGCTCGCCGCTGCGATGCCGACGGATTGTCAGTGGTTCCATTGGGGAGACATCGACCTCGGCGGCTTTAGTATGCTTCTGCGACTGCGGACTGAAATCCTGCCGACGGTACAGCCCTACCGCATGAGTGTTTCGGAATTGCAGACCTATCAGGCATATACCCAACCATTCTCAAAGGATTACGCGGAAAAACTGAAAAAGCTGAAAGAGCAGGAACGTCTGTCAGATTGCCTTGACTGTATCGACTATATGCTCAATAATAAAGTTCGTCTGGAACAGGAAGCCATGCTGACATAAAACAACAAATAAATCGTCCCGATCAGCGTACAATCATTTTCAGAGGTGATCGTATGAATCGGGACGATTTTTTGAATCTGTTATCCGCAAACCAATGGTCAAACGCCGCCTGCATCGGCTACGCCATCAAGACCTGCAAGGCACTTGATTATTCTGATAAAGAAATAAACGCATTTGTCAATACCCTCAGCGCCATGTTTTCCAACTTCACATTAGAAGAAGCGGAGGAGGAATACCGAAGGCACTGAATAAATTCATCTATTTTCATTGACAAAAGTGAATATTCAGTTTATAATGTGACTATAATGAATGTGAGGTGAACGAAAAATGCTGTACGAAAACGAAAATACGGAATTCAAGTCGGCATTAACCGGAGATATTTACAAAGAAGTCATTGCTTTTGCCAACAACGGCGGCGGTGTCATCTATATCGGAGTCGATGATAACAGAAACGAGACAGGTGTTGCCGATGTTGACGAGACGTATACAAGGCTCACGAACGGGATACGTGACGCGATCTCACCGGATGTTACGGTTTTCTCCAAATACTCACTGAATGAAAACAATGTGATAAAAATTGAAATATCCGAGGGAGCGAGAAAGCCCTATTATTTGAAGTCAAAGGGAATCAAGCCCAGCGGCGTTTATGTACGTCAAGGCGCTTCAAGTGTACCCGCTTCGGAGGATCAGATACGGTTGATGATCAAAATGTCGGACGGAGATTCCTTTGAGGGTATTCGGTCATTAAATCAGGAGTTGACCTTTGCGTCGGCAAAACAAGCCTTTGAGAAATATGGTGTTGAATTCTCCGAAAATAAATACAGGGTTTTGGGTATCACGACCGATTCAAATGATCTGTACACGAACTTGGGGTTGCTGTTATCCGATCAATGCCGGCACAGCATTAAGGCGGCTGTTTTTGCGGATGAAGATAATACTAGCTTTTTGGACAGTAAGGAATTCACCGGCTCTATATTAAGGCAGCTTGATGATGCGTATTCCTATTTGATGCTGAATAACCGAAATAACGCCGAATTCAAGGGGCTTGAAAGAGTGGAGCACTATTCTTATCCGCAGGAGGCGCTCAGAGAGGCTTTACTAAATGCGCTGGTACATCGTGACTACGCCTTCAGCGGAAGCATTATCATCAACATCAATGAATCACAGATCGAGTTCATTTCACTCGGAGGATTGCTCCCCGGACTTTCTGCCGAGGATATTCAAAACGGGATATCGCAGCCGCGAAATCCCAAGCTTGCGGAAGTCTTTCACAGGCTCCGTTTGATTGAATCCTACGGAACCGGAATTCGGCGTATTTTCACGCTGTATAGGGATTGCGAAAAGAAACCGGAGATCATCGTTACCCCAAATACATTTAAGCTCATTCTCCCGAACCGAAACTATTATTCTACAGATAAATCCGAAGAGAAAGCATTGAACGATCAACAGAGAACGATCCTTCAACATATCGAAAGAAACGGCGCAATCACCGAGGATACCGTGCAAAAGCTGCTCGGCGTCAAGCGTACAAGAGCGTATGTGATCCTCAAAGAAATGCGCGACAGCGGTCTGATTGAAGTGCAGGGCAGGGGACAGAATAAAAAGTATACTTTTTGATAGAATTGA
>JBGUOX010000035.1:0-3821 GCA_045129995.1 Ruminococcus sp.
TTGCGCTTTTGCGCAATTGGAAAACGCGCCAAGCGTTTTCTCTCTGATAGAAAGTTGTCTACTTTCTATCAGAGAATAGTATTAGAAGAGAAGCTGATTATTTCCATGATACCAAGTATCGAAGTGATCCGTCGGTGGGTGCTTTTGAAGGATCGGGGTAAAGTTGAAGCGTTTTTCCGTAATCTGCCGTGGTAAATAAAAAGTCATCGGAAAGACTGCCTTTTGCGGTGCCGAAAATCAGTCCGTATGACGTGCCGTCTGTCAAGCCGTGATCGGTGAGGTCGAACATATAAAGGTTGTCAGATACCTTTGTGCAGGCTTCGTTCTTGCTGCCAAAGCTGAAAATATCCGTTGCTTTCATCTGATCCCACACATGGCAAAACAGTCCTTCGCTGTCATATGCATAGGTGGTGTCGATATAAATGCGTTTTAGGGCGGCAACGGGCGTTGACGAGGCAGGCTTCGTTGTGTCGGGAGTTGCAGAGGCAGGCTTGGTTGCGGCAGGCGTTGTTGCGGCAGGTTTGGTTGCGGCAGGCGAGCTTGCCGAGGGAGAGGTTGCCGAGGGAGAGGTTGCCGATGGAACGGTCGTTCGCGGAGAAGTCGCCTGAGGTGTTGCGGAGTTAACGGCGGTCGGCGTGACCGCCGCAGGCGCAGCCGGCGTGTTTGGCGAAGCGCTCTGTGTGGCGGCTTCGCCGGATGGGGCAGGGGCGGAGGAAACGTTCTCATATCCCGGATAGGTGACCGAAGCATCGCCAAACAGCACAGTCGCGGGTTCGGTATATGCTGTGGTGTCGGTGCCGGCATAGCTGTTAGAATGCTTTGGCTTCGGAGAAGCGTTTGAGCTGCCGCCGCTTATCGGCAGAACGCCTGTCGCGGCGCCGACGCTTCCGGCTGTTATCACGGCGGCGCAGGCGATGGCGGCAAGCTTTACCGGCACAGCAGAAGCGGTAACGGCGTTGGCGGCGGCGACCTTCACCGCGCCCGCCGGTGTTTTAAAGGGTATCAAAATCCCGCGTATGGATTCCGCCTCTTCGATCAGGCTGTAGGAAATAAGCTTCATCGGCGGGATCAAGCAGGACGCAAGCGCCGCTCCGCCGTACTTCTCCAGATATTTTTTCATCGACTGCCGCGCGGAATGAAGGCGGCTTTTAACGGTGTTTTCGTTTATGTCAAGCGTCTGCGCGATCTCGCGCACGCTCATTTGGTTGAAATAATGCATCATCACGCTTTCGCGCAGCAGCACGGGCAGCGCGTTGACCGCTTCGCGCACCAGCGCGCAGGTCTCCTCGGTTTCAAGCGGCTTTGACGGACAGACCTGTTCGCTTAGATCCTCGGTTTCGATCATCTCGTCCAGGCTGTACTGCGTTTTTGCGCGGGTTACTTTGTTGTGACAATAATGTGCCGTCATTGTTTTCATCCATCCTAAAAACGCCTTCGGATTTTCGAGAGTATTAAGTTTTTGCAGCATGGTCAGCAAAATATCCTGCACCGCGTCGCGCGCCTTGTCGTCGTCGCCCAGCAAGGTCAGGCTGTAGTAGTACAGATAGCCGCTGATCATATTCACCACTTCGTCGGTCGCCTTGCTGTTGCCCTTTTGGGCTTTTGCGACCAGTCGGGCGAGCTTGCTGTTGTCAATTTTAAATCCCGGCTTTTTATTCATCACGATACCCTCTTTAACGTCTCCTTAGCTTTGTCCTTCACAACAAAAGACACACGGCTCCGGCTTGGGTTTGCAAAAAATAATATATTTTAAAAAATTTTTTCAAAGATTTTCCGCTTATAAAGCGAAAGGTCCAAACAAGCAACACGAAAGTGTTATCGGATATATTCTATCGTAAAGCGGCGCGGCGTGTCAATATTCATTAAGAAAATAGTGCTTTTTCTTGATAATATGTACAAAACCACTTTACAAACCGGCGCAAAAGTGGTACAATCTAATGTGATATATTGTGTATCAGACTATACAGGCGGCGAATGTTTTGTTTGCCGTTTATATTCAAAGGAGGACGATTTCCAATGGCAAGAAAAATGAAAACCATGGATGGTAACAGCGCCGTTGCTCACGTTTCTTATGCGTTTACCGACGTTGCTGCTATCTACCCCATCACCCCTTCTTCCGTTATGGCTGACCTGACCGATAAGTTTTCGGCAGCAGGACAGAAAAACCTCTTCGGCAGAGAAGTTCAGGTGACTGAAATGCAGTCCGAGGGCGGCGCTTCCGGTGCTGTTCACGGCTCCCTGGCGGCAGGTGCGCTTACTACCACCTACACCGCTTCTCAGGGCTTGCTCCTGATGATTCCTAATATGTACAAAATGGCGGGCGAACTGCTTCCCAGCGTTATCCACGTTTCCGCCCGTGCACTGACCAGCCACGCACTCTCGATTTTCGGCGACCACTCCGACGTATACGCCTGCCGTCAGACCGGCTATGCGATGCTGTGCTCCAACAACCCTCAGGAATGTATGGACCTCGCCGCTGTTGCTCACCTTTCCGCGATCAAGGGCAGGGTTCCCTTCCTGCACTTCTTCGACGGCTTCCGCACCTCTCACGAGGTTCAGAAGATCGAGGAATGGGACTACGCTGATCTCGCCGATATGCTCGACTGGGACGCTGTAGAAGAATTCCGCCGCCGTTCGCTCAACCCTGAGCACCCGGTAACCAGAGGTACCGCGCAGAACGACGATATTTTCTTCCAGGCAAGAGAAGCCTGCAACAAATACTATGACGCTGTTCCCGAAGTAGTTATCGACTATATGAACAAGGTCAACGAGAAGATCGGCACCAACTACAAGCCCTTCAACTACTACGGCGCGGCTGACGCCGAGCACGTGATCGTTGCAATGGGTTCTGTCTGCGACTGCGCAGAGGAAGTTGTTGATTACCTCAACGCTGCCGGCGAAAAGGTCGGTCTGCTCAAGGTAAGACTGTATCGTCCGTTCGTGGGCGAATACCTCGTCAACGAGCTGCCCGACACCGTCAAGACTCTCTCTGTTCTTGACAGAACCAAGGAGCCCGGCTCCATCGGCGAGCCTCTGTACCTCGATGTTCTGGCTGCCATCAACGATTCCAAGTTTGCAGGCGTTAAGGTTTATGCCGGCAGATACGGCCTTGGCTCCAAGGACACCACACCCGGCGACATCATCGCTGTTTACAGAAACGCCGAAGCGGAAGCTCCCAAAAGAAAGTTCACCATCGGCATCGTGGACGATGTTACCAACCTGTCCCTGCCCGTTGTCGAGAATCCCGACACCACTCCCGCAGGCACTCACAGCTGTAAGTTCTGGGGACTTGGTGCAGACGGTACCGTCGGCGCAAACAAGAACTCCATCAAAATCATCGGCGACCACACCGATATGTACGCACAGGGCTACTTCGCTTACGACTCCAAGAAGTCCGGCGGCTTGACCGTATCCCACCTGCGTTTCGGCAAAACTCCCATCAAGTCCACATACTATATCTCCAAGGCTGACTTTGTTGCCTGCCACAACCCCTCCTATGTTGACAAGTATGAAATCGTTGAGGACCTCAAAGAGGGCGGTTCCTTCCTGCTCAACTGCGCGTGGGATGTTGACGAGCTGACCAAGCGTCTGCCCGGCAAGATGAAGAAGATCCTTGCCGAAAGAAAGATCAACTTCTACACCATCGACGCCATCAAGATCGGTAAGGAAATCGGTCTGGGCGGCCGTGTAAATACCGTTCTGCAGTCCGCGTTCTTCAAGATCGCCGACATCATTCCTGCCGAGGAAGCAAAGCAGTATATGAAGGACGCCGCTAAGAAGTCCTACATGAAGAAAGGTCAGGCTATCGTAGATATGAACTA
>JBGUOX010000036.1:0-2799 GCA_045129995.1 Ruminococcus sp.
GAGAAGGGGATTCGAACCCCTGGTACGGTGATTACCGTACACATGATTTCCAATCATGCTCCTTCGGCCAGCTCGGACATCTCTCCAAACGCCGTTGTCTATTATAACAAATAAATTTCGAAAAATCAAGCCCTGAATACTTTTATTTTTGAAAAAGTTTTGCGATTTGTTGTGAATTTGCATAAATATGCGAATACTTCAATATTTATGCGGTAAAACACTTGATTTTTCAAAAACACTCTGCTATATTATTAGATGAAAAAAATTGAAGGAGATGTCAAGTAATGAAAAAAATTCTTTCCGTACTTCTGGTATGCACCCTGATCGGCGCTGCGGTATTTGCTTTTGCCGGCTGCGGCAGCTTGGACGAAGCAGAAAAGGGAGAGACTAAGGGTAAGAGTACTTCTGACGAAGCAAAGGCTGCAAACGGTGAGCTCCATATGGCTACCAACGCATTCTTCCCGCCCTATGAGTATTATGAAAATGACCAGATCGTCGGTATCGACGCTGAAATCGCAAAGGCTGTTTGCGACAAGCTCGGCTACGATCTTGTGATCGACGATATGGAATTTGATTCCATCATCACTGCGGTTCAGTCCGGCAAGGCTGATTTCGGTATGGCGGGTATGACCGTGACCGACGAGAGAAAAGAAGCGGTTGACTTTACCGATACCTATGCAAACGCTATTCAGGTCATCATCGTTAAGGAAGGCTCCGACAAGGTCAAGTCCGCCGATGATTTGGCAAACGCGACTGTCGGCGTTCAGCTCGGCACCACCGGTGACATCTATGTTTCCGACATCAAGGGCTGCACCGTTGACCAGTACAGCAAGGGCAACGACGCTGTTTTGGCGCTGGTACAGGGCAAGGTCGACGCGGTCGTTATCGACAACGAGCCCGCAAAGGCTTTTGTGGCGGCTAACGAAGGTCTGACCATTCTTGAAGAACCCTTTGAGAATGAGGAATACGCTATCTGCGTTGCAAAGAACAGCGACCTGACCGAAAAGATCAACGGCGCGCTCAAGGAACTCAAGGCTGACGGTACCATCCGGAAGATTATTGATAAATATATCAAATAAGACAGCTTTAGCTGAAAACGGGCGGGTGTAATGCCTGCCCGTTTGTGTTGTAAATAAGGAATGACGTTATGAATTTACCCATTAACCTGATGGTGGCTGAGACGAACGGCTTTGAAAAGTATTTTGCCGACTTTTCAAAAAGCTTTGAGAAAAACTTTATCACGCAGAACCGTTGGCGTTTCTTTTTGGACGGCCTTCTGTCTACTCTGAAAATCACCTTTTTTGCGGTGCTGATCGGTATTTTGATCGGTTTTTTAATCGCTGCCGTCCGCTCTACTCACGATATGAAGCTGCAAAACACAAAATGCCGCAGCTTTGGCGATGTTGTGCTGAAAATTCTCAACATTATCTGTAACATCTACATCACCGTCATCCGCGGCACGCCTGCGATGATCCAGCTGATGATTATGTACTTTGTCATTTTTGCAAATTCCTCCAACAAAGAACTGGTCGCCATTCTTACCTTTGGTATCAACTCCAGCGCTTATGTGGCGGAGATCGTGCGTTCGGGAATTATGTCGATTGACAAAGGTCAGTTTGAGGCGAGCCGTTCGCTCGGCTTCAACTATACCAGCACTATGTTACACATTATTTTGCCTCAGGCGTTCAAAAACATTTTGCCTGCGCTGGGCAACGAGTTCATCGTTTTGCTCAAGGAAACCTCGATTGCGCCTTATGTGGGCATCAAGGAGCTTACCTACGCCGGTAACTTAGTGCGCTCGCGCACCTTCGAGGCGTTCTTCCCGCTAATTGCGGTAGCGCTGATTTATCTGCTGCTGGTACTGATTCTCTCATTCTTCCTCAAGAAGCTCGAAAGGAGGCTGCGCAACAGTGACCACTGATAACAATGTTTTGATAAAGGTTGACAACCTCTGCAAGTCCTTCGGCGATCTAAAGGTGCTCAATGGCGTGAATGCCGAGATCAAAAAGGGCGACGTGATGGTGGTTATCGGCGCGTCCGGCTCGGGCAAATCCACCTTTTTGCGCTGTCTGAATCTGCTTGAGGAGCCCACCTCAGGCACCATCACCTTTGAGGGCGTGGACATCACCGATCCGTCGGTGAACATCAACAAGCACCGTCAAAAGATGGGTATGGTGTTCCAGCAGTTCAATTTGTTTCCGCACAAAACCGTGCTCAAAAATATGACGCTCGGTCCGATGAAGCTTTTGAAGCAAAGCAAAAAAGAGGCTGAGGAAAACGCCATGAAGCTTTTGGAGCGCGTAGGTCTTGCCGACAAAGCCAACGCCTACCCGTCACAGCTTTCCGGCGGTCAAAAGCAGCGAGTCGCGATCGTGCGCGCGCTGGCGATGAATCCCGATGTTATGCTTTTTGACGAGCCCACCTCGGCTCTTGACCCCGAAATGGTCGGCGAGGTGCTGGAGGTTATGAAGCAGCTTGCAAAAGAGGGAATGACCATGGTGGTCGTTACCCATGAAATGGGCTTTGCGCGCGAGGTCGGAACCGATATTGTTTTTGTTGACGAAGGCGTTATCGTGGAGCAGGGAGAGCCGCGTGAGTTTTTCGCGAATCCCAAAAATCCGCGCTTAAAGGATTTCCTTTCGAAAGTTTTATAACGATTATTCAAGAGATGCGCCGCGGCGCGTCTCTTTTTTGTTTTTTGGAAAGTTTTTTCTCAGCAGCCAAAAGCAGGTAAAATATTTAGTGTTTTTTCTTTACTTTGCCGTCAAGATATAGTATAATAATAAATAACTATAGATA
>JBGUOX010000037.1:0-10371 GCA_045129995.1 Ruminococcus sp.
GACTGTCTTGTTTGACGGTCTTAAGATGTCGATAAGACGCTTGTGGGTTCTGATTTCGAACTGCTCACGGCTGTCCTTATACTTGTGCACAGCGCGCAGAATGGTAACAATCTGCTTTTCTGTGGGGAGCGGCACGGGGCCGGAAACCCTTGCGCCTGTGCGCTTCGCTGTTGCAACGATTCTTTCAGCGGACTGATCGACCAGCTGATGATCGTAACCCTTTAATCTTATCCTGATTTTTTCCTTGACTGCCATTATCGTCGCCTCCTTAAAAATTTGTGAGACGGGCGCGTGTTGTTTGACCAAACTTTCTTTCAACCTTGCCGGGTGTTTCTTCACCCTGCATTAAAAAAGCCGTTAAACTGATTCAGTTAACGGGGTCATCTTGAAAGCGCAGAGCATACCTATGGCTAAGCAACCCAAATATAGCCGCAGTTATCCTCTATGTTTCATTGTAAATCGCCCGGTTTAAAATCGGACATACTCCACGGAAAAACCGGCAAATGCCGCAACCTCCCGCTTCATCGCATATCTATGTGCAGTCACGCAAGGTATATTATACATTCATAGGGGCTAAAAATCAAGGTTTTTGCGTGTTTTTCCTCAAAATTCCCTGCGGAGAAATTTTACAAACATTTATATTGATTTTTGTGCAAGTTGCTGATATTGCCAAATTCAAACCCTTCGATTATAATATATATGGAAAAGCGTCGCTTTTCGATTGTGTGTAAGGAGTGATTTTATGATTCACGTTTATTTCGGCGACGGCAAAGGCAAAACCACCGCAGCTGTCGGCTTGGCGGTACGCGCGGCAGGCAGTAATATGAAGGTGATGTTTGTACAGTTTTTGAAAACCGAGTTCTCAGGCGAACGCCATATTCTTTCGAACTTGGAAAACGTTTCCCTTACCGTCTGCCCCGACGAGCTGAAATTTACTTTTGAAATGTCCGACGCGGAGCGCCAGCAGGCGTCGGCGTTGTTTCGCGGGATTTTTGAACGCAGCGCGGCTACCGCTTTGTCGGAACGATACGATATGATCGTGCTGGACGAGGTGTTTGACATTATGAATGAAGGAATGCTGAGCGAAGCCGATGTGTTTGAGTTTATAACCAACGCGCCGGTCAGCATTGAAATCGTTATGACAGGTCATGATCCGGCGCAGCGCTTTACCGACGCGGCGGATTATGTGACGGAGATGAAGAAAATAAAGCATCCGTTTGACAAAGGCTTAAACGGCAGAATCGGCATCGAGTTTTAACGCAGCGGAGGTATATATATTAATGAAAAGGAAAATTTGCGTGCTCGCCTGTTTGCTGCTTTGCGTTATTCTGCCGGTAGGCTGCGAAACGAAGAACAGCAGCGACACGGTTTCGGCTTCAAGAGCAGCGGAAGAAACGACCGGCGCCGCGTCGCAGGGAAACGCCGCCGCGTTTAATATGACGCCGGAACAAACAGGCAAATCCCTTTCGGGGATGTGGTCCAACCAAAACGACTATACTGAGAAGATCCGCTTTGAGGAAGGGCTGTCATTTATTCATTACATCAAGGCTGACAGGCATCCGGGCAGCGCCGTGCTTTCCGACAGCGGAATGCTGACGCTGCGCTACGACGATGATTACCAACCCGAAAAAACCTATATTTGGGTGGACAGCTACAAAAACGCCGGCGCAAACACCTGGTATGTGGACGGCGGAAAAATAGCTATCGGCGGAGTAACCTTCATTCGCGACAAAGAAATATAAACGGCTGAAGCCGTAAAAAAAGGAGTTTATAACATGAAAAAAATCACAGCAATTTTGCTTGCGTCAATGTTCGCTCTCGGTATGACTGCCTGCGGCAGCAACGAAAGCAGCAAGGACACATCCGCCGCTGCATCAAATCAGGCGGAATCGTCGCAAAGCACACCGGAATATGTCGGCACATGGGTAAACGACAACTACGAATGGAGCGATGACAGCTTTAAAAACACGACCTATTCCTCCGTTGCCAACTTAAACGCCGACAACACCTTCCGTATGACTGAGATTTATATGGGCGTTCCGGCGGAGATCGGCACATCCAAAATGTCTACCGACAGAACCGGCACATATGTTGTAAACGGCAGCACGATCACCTTTACGATCACATCCACTACCATTACGGGCGATGACAACACGCCTCATACGCAAACAGATACTGTAACGATGAACGCTACGCTGAACGGCGCGTCTATGAGCGTGGATGTAGGCACGAACAATGTGCTGAAAAGCCTGACTATGAAAAAGAATTAAGTGATTAACGCAGCTTGATCGATCGGGATCGAGCCGCTTTATACCGATTATAGCATTTGATTTGAAATCAGCGTCAAGATCATTTTTGATAGAATAATGCTTTTTTTATTGACATCCGCCTTTTATTGGTGATATAATACTATCATCTTTCCGAATAAAGAGGTAATACATATGATGAAAAAAACAGTCGCTTTAATTATGGCAGCAATGTTTACGTTCAGCCTTTGCGCCTGCTCCGGCAACGACAGCAGCTCCGAAGCTGCCTCGCAAGTTCAAACAGAAGCTCAGACCGAACCGGCGCCCGCATATGTCGGAACCTGGAAGCCGGATCTGACCGATCAGAGCGTTCCCGAAAATATGAGCGTTGACTTAACTCTTATTATCAAAGCGGACAACACCTTTGAGCTGACAACCAACATCAGCGATACAAGCTCCGGTGACGTCTCTAACGAAGTTGAATCCGGAAATGTCACAGTGGACGGCGATAAGATCACCCTGACGCTTACGCATTACACAATGAAGCAAAACGGCAAAGAAATCCAAAACAGCGATGTTTCAGGCGGCAATTCGCTTGAAGGAACATTCAGCGGCAATAAGATGGATCTCACCACCGGAGCCGGAGCCAAGCTTACATTCGTGAAGCAATAATTTGCGTTCATTCGCATTTTATAAATTAATTCAAGGAGAAATAAAAATGAAAAAAATCACAGCTATCATTTGCGCGCTTACACTGGCTGCTTTCTGCCTTTGCGCGTGCGGCAACAACGAAGAGAAGAAGGATGAATCCTCGGCGGCAGCATCTCAGACCGAGCAAAGCTCCGCAGCAGCTTCCCAAACCGAGCAAAGCTCCGCAGCGGCTTCTCAGACCGAGCAAAGCTCAAACAACGAAACACCGCAGAACGACAGCGTTGTCGGCACTTGGAAGGTCGATGCGGACAAGATCCGTGAACTGATGACGGCGCAGATGCCCTCTTTGCCCGCAGGCGCTACTGTTAACATAAACGCAGACGGCACGCTGGATATGAAAGCGGACAACACCTTTGTTTTAACCTTTAACGTTTCTGTACAGGCAAGCGTTGCCGATGTTTCACAGGCAGCGTTTGATCAGAGTATGCAGATGCAGGGCGAAGGTACATACACGCAAAACGGAAGCAACCTTGCATTGACGCTTACTCACGGAACCATAACGGCAAACGGTCAGACCTCTGAAACCACCCAAAGCTCTACCACTAACGCTACCTTCAACGGAAACGAAATCGTCTTCGAAAACAACGGTGTGCAGATGGTATTTACAAGATAATCATTTAACCAAACAGCAAAACACCCGGCGTCGACGCCGGGTGTTTTTATTATGAAAAATAGATTTATACGTTTGCAAGGGTTTCCCTGATCGCCTGTGCAACAACTTCCAGACCTTTTTGCAGAAGCTCGTCCTCGATGACCAGCGGCGGCATAATTTTGAACACCGCGCCGTTTCTTCCGGCACATTCGCAGATAACGTTGTTGTCGAAGCATTTTTCGATGACGACCTCGCTGAGCTCGGGATCGATTTTTCCAAAGTCGATGCCCCAGATCAAGCCCATACCGCGGATCTCCAGGCGGCTGTCGAGAGGCGCGATCTCTTTTTCGAGAAACGCCCTGACGATCTCGCCCTTGCGCTTTGTTTCCGCTTCGACATTGTTTTCGAGCAGATAATCAAAGGACGCGGCGCCCGCCACAAAGCTGAGCTGATTGCCGCGGAAGGTGCCGTTGTGTTCGCCGGGCTTCCAGCAGTCAAGCTCTTCCTTGAGCAGAACGATCGCAAGCGGCATACCCATTCCGCCGATGGACTTGGACATAACCACCATATCGGGTACGATTCCGGCGCGCTCAAAGGAGAAGAAGGTTCCGGTTCGGCAGCAGCCGACCTGTACGTCGTCGATGATCAGCAGGATGTCGTTTTTGTCGCAGAAAGCGCGAACGTCGCGAAGGAACTCGTTGGAGAACGGACGGATGCCGCCCTCTGCCTGCAAAGTTTCCATTACAACAGCCGCAGGCTTTTCGGTTGCGGAGTGGTCGTCGTCGATGAGCGTTTGCATATATTCGATCACATCCAGCCCCTCAAACATATAGGGCGCAGGAATGTGGGTAACGTCGCCGAGCGTTGCGCCGCAGCCGTTACGCGCGTACATTTCGGAGGTCAGCGACAGCGCGCCGAGAGTCATACCATGGAAGCAGCCCATAAACGCGAACACATTACGTCTGCCGGTTTTCTTGCGCGCAAGCTTAAGCGCCGCCTCGATAGCGTTTGTGCCGGTAGGTCCGCAGAACTGGATCTTGTACTTCAAGCCGCGCGGCTCGATGATTTTCTTTTCCAGCGCTTCAATGAAATTGCGCTTGGGAACCGTGTACATATCCAGTGCATGGATAATACCGTCGGTGGACAGGTAATCCACCACCTTCTGCTTGATGTAAGGGTTGTTGTGACCATAGTTGACAGCGCCCGCACCGCAGAAAAAGTCGATGTAGTTGTTGCCGTCCTCGTCGGTCAGCGTAGCGCCCACGGCATTGGTAAACACCTTTGGAAAGTGTCTGCAATAGGAGCGCACTTCGGATTCATAGGTTTCAAACGTGCTCGTGTTCATTTTCATTACCTCGCAATATAATAAATTTGCTTACATACTTTTGATATATACCGCCGTCGTGCCGCTCATCATGGCTTCTATTTGCTCAGGCTCGTCGGGCAGCATCACCAGCAGCTGCCTTCCGGCGCGCAAAAGATAACCGTCATCGCCGCTTTCGTTGCGCAGCTTTCGGCACAGCGACGGTTCGCTGTCCTTTGCCGCATGGGAAATAATGTCCCGCACGCTGCGGCTGTCGGTAAATTCCAAGCCGCCGACGGTAAACACCACATCGGTTTTTGCAAACGCGCGTATGATTTCCGTACCCAGCGCTTCCGCTGAGGCGGCAAACGCGGCGTCGGACAGATTCAGCCCGCAGTCGGCAAAGCTTTTTTTCAGCGCTTTCTCACAATAAGAGGTTTTTCGCGCCGAATAGTAGATGATACTGCATTTCATAGCTGCCCTCCGTTAGCCCGCGTTTTGGTATTCGGGCTTTAGAACCGGATCAAATACAGGCGCGATCACCATATCGCTGGTGACCTTCTTGAAGTCGAGTCCCCATTGCTTGAATACATAGTCATAGTATTCGTCGCTTGGCTTCACAGGATCCTTCGGCGCCTTTGCCGCCTTGCCGTCCTCTACGACTTGATTCTCGATAAACGAGCCGTCCCAGTTGATGAAGGTGACGCTGTGCTTTTGCACCGCCTTGGTGGTGGCTTGTGTGGCTGCATTTGACTTCTCGGTTCCCTTTTCGGTAGTTTCCGGCGCGGTAGTGGGCTCGGTCACGACCTGCTCCTTCAAAGTTTTGAACTTATCGGGATCGCCGTCATACCAGTCGATCTGCTTTTTCTCATATGCCTTGACAAAATCCGTTACGGTGGGACGTGTGCCGCCGTAGCTTGCGTAGTAGACCTCCGGCCAGACCGCGTTGTCGTTTACGCTTGCCTTTGCGGTTTCTACCTTGGCGCTTTCGCCCATACGCACCTTTCGGGCAACAACGACCGTGCGGAAGTTTGTAAACTCGTAGGAACAGGTGGACAGAGTGATGATCTCATCATTTTCGTTGATGTCGACCGGACAGTTGATCAATGAACGGATGCGCACATTGTACACATAGTTCATAAAATCCTTATCGTTTTGGAAGTTGCCTACCATATAATTGAAAAATTCGCCGTGTCCCGACAGTGTGTTGGTTTTGAAAACCGAAATGATTTTGTACACACCGTCGCGCGTTACCTCGTTGCCGTCGCCGTCGGTTACAGGCTCGCGGTCAAAAATGATGGTAGGATGCTTTTTGTAGTAATCGAGATTGCCCGATGTGCCGCCGTATTCCATTAATCCGGCAAACATAGAGCCGTCATTCATATGATGGCCGTGCAAAACGATGTTTTTGCTTTCCATGCCCTTGGTGCAGCGATAGTCCAGGAACACGCTGCCGTAGGAGTCGTAGTCTCCCCTGTAATCGTGATTGAGGTAGTATTGGTCAACAGCGTCGTCGCCCTTGTGCCAAAGCACAGGATAATCGATTTTGCTGTCCTTGATTTGGATCCAGCCGACGATCTCCTTGTTGATCTTTTTAAGCTCTTTCCAGTTGATTTCGCTTCCCTTGCCCTTGTCGGGAGCCGCGCCTCCGCCGCCTTCACCGGAGTCCTCGATATGCGCGATAGAGCTGATCTCAGCCATATTCTGCTCGTGCTCCTGGCTTTTGAAAACGGTGTTGTACAGCAGCGCCCACAACGCGCCGATAAACACCAGCACCGCCACGATTACAATGATTTTTCGCGTGATCTCTTTTGCGCCGTCGCCGGGCAAAGGAACAAAGCGGTTGACAAAGCCTGTTTTTGCAGGCACATATTTTTGCTCGGAAAAACCGTCGGGATATTCGTTTTCGGCGTTTTCAAACACCTCGGTAGCCCGCTGTGCCGCGATGGCTGCGATCTCGTTGAAATCCTTGCCGCAAAGCTCCGCCTTCGGCACCGCAGCTACGCGCAGTCCCTTATAAATGAACGCATAGCCCTTGTAGCCGTTTCCAAAGTCGCCGAGAGAGAAAATCTTTGCCTTCTTTCGCGTCAGCTCAAATTCTTCCTCAAGCGCCTTGAACTCCTCTGCGGTCGCCTTGCGCTGCCTTAGCTCCTTAAAGGCTGCGTTGCGGCGCTTCCAGTAATCCTTCGGAGCCGGCTCGTTTACGTCGTGTTCGGCGCTTGCTACGGTTTCCACCAAATACTTTTTGAAGGAGCTGTTGTCCTTGGATTTAAGCGCGCCGGTGATGATGACGGCGTCGGGCTTGTCGTCCGACTTGGCGAGCGAGTTCAGCGTTACCTTGATAGCCGTGGACTGCAGCAGGGTTTTGTGGATGCTGCCCAGCGTAAAGCCGTGTTCGCCCAGCGCCTTTTTAAGCTCGTTCTCGCGCCACGAGATGTCGTCTCTTTCTTGTTTTTTACATACGGAAATAATATCTATGAACACGCAAGACCTTCCTTTCGTGCGTTTTCGATTAGGATTCGGGGTTGATTTGCGTAATCTTCAAATTCTTAAGCGCTTCCTCTATCAGCGGTTCAAAGCCCGCGCGAGCCTGCGCTTCCCTAACAAACTTTAATACCGGCTTGGTGCGCGGATGCTTTGGCGTAAACACGGTACAGCAGTCCTCGTAAGGCTCGATGGATGTTTCGTAGGTGTCGATTTTATAGGCGATGTTGATGATCTCCTGCTTATCCATACCGATCAGCGGACGGAACACCACCATATCTGCCGCCTCGTCGGTGCAATTCAGCGCACCGATGGTTTGGCTTGCGACCTGACCGAGGCTTTCGCCGGTGATCAGCGCGGCGCAGCCATAGTCGTGAGCGATGCGTTCGGAGATCTGCATCATCAGGCGGCGCATTATGATCGTAAACAGATCTTCCGGGCAGTCATCGCGGAGCTTTTCCTGAAGCTCGGTAAACGGAACGGTGATCATTGTCATTGAGCCTGCGTAACGGCTGACCTTTTGCAGCAGCCGCACCACTTTTTCCTCGGCGCGCCGGCTGGTGTAGGGCGGACTGGCAAAGTGGATGGCTGTCAGGCGCAGACCACGCTTTGCCATCATATACGCCGCAACGGGCGAGTCGATGCCGCCGCTGATAAGGATGGCGGCTTTGCCGCCGGTGCCTACGGGAATGCCGCCCGCGCCGCGGATGGCGTCGGCGTGTACATACGCGCCGAGGTCGCGGATCTCAACATAAACGGTGACGTCGGGATTATGCACATCCACACGCAAATGCGGATATTTACTCAAAATCACACCGCCCAGCTCGCGGCAGATCTCGGGAGATTTTAACGGGAATTTTTTGTCGCTGCGCTTTGCCTCCACCTTGAAGGTTTTTGCGGCGCGCAGCTGCTTTTCCAAATAAGCCGGCGCTGTGGCAAGCACCGCTTCCATCGTCTTTTCCTCACACAGCGCGGCGCGCGAATAGCTGACGATGCCGAACACGCGGCCTACGCGCTCGCACGCTTCGTCGAGGTCAACGTCCTCGCTGAGCGGACGCACGCAAATGGTTGACTGCGCAGAGGTGATTTCAAATCTGCCCAGCGGCGCCAGCGCAATGCGGATATTCTTTTTTAGTGCGTCCTCAAACTGGCGGCGGTTAAGTCCCTTTAGAACGATCTCGCCGTCCTTTAATAGCAATATTTCTTTCATAAATCCTCTTTATCGGTGCGCCAACACACGCAAGCCAACGGCGATCCTCTCGCACAGCGCGTCGATGTCGGCGGAAGTGTTATGCTTTGAAAAGCTGACGCGCAGAGCGCTGTCGGCGCGTTCGCGCGAAAGTCCGAGCGCGGAAAGCACATGGCTTGGTTTTCCCTTGGCGCAGGCGCTTCCGGACGAAACAAAAATATCTGCGTCCTCTAAAAAGTGCAGCATGGTTTCGCTGCGCACCCTTCCGGCGGAGAAATTAAGCACATAAGGCAACGCGTTTTCGGGTGAATTGATCGCTACGCCTTCGATGCTTAACAGCTTTACGCGGGCGTATTCGTTCAGAGAGCGCACGTGACGAAGGTTTTCTTCAATGTCAAACTCGCCGCACGCGACGCCGAACGCCGCGATCGCCGGCAAATTTTCAGTGCCGGGACGGAAGCGTTTTTCCTGTTCGCCGCCGTACTGACGTGGGATCAGCCGAACGCCATTTTTGACATACAGCGCTCCGACGCCCTTTGGCGCGTGAACCTTATGACCGCTGACGCTGATGACGTCCGCGCCCAGCGCCTTTGCCCTGACGGGCAGCTTGCCGAACGCCTGCACAGCGTCGGTATGGCAGATCGTCTGCGGATTTACCGCTTTGACAGCCGAAAAAATTTCATCCACAGGCATAACTGCGCCGGTTTCGTTGTTGACAAGCATTACGGACACCAGCGCGGTGTTGCCGTCCGTTGCCGCCGCGACGTCTTCGGGATGCACCGTGCCGTCGCTTCGCGGAGCAATGCGCTCTACCGTGAAGCCCTCGGCTTCCAGCCGCTTTGCGGCGTCCAGCACGCTGCTGTGTTCCACAGCGGAAATGATGATTTTTCGGCGGGTCCGCGCATTTGCGTACGCCGCGCCGAACAATGCGGTGTTGTTGGCTTCGGTGCCGCCCGAGGTAAAGAACACCTCGTCGGGATTTGCTTTCAGCTGCGCGGCGACTGCCTTGCGTGCCGCTGTCAGCTCATGCTCCGCTTCCATACCCTTGATGTGGAGCGAGGAAGGGTTTCCGTAAACTGCCGTCATTATTTGATACGCTTTGTCTGCCGCCGCCGCGGAAACCGCGGTGGTCGCGCTGTTGTCCAAATAATGCTCCAAGCCCTTCGCCCCCATTATGCATATATAGATTAATTATACAACATTAACGCAAAAAAATAAAGTGAAAAATTTAACATAATTCGAAAAAATACGCAAATAATATTGTTGCAAAGGAGAGAAAACAATGACGTCACAGGAATACGCAAAAATCGTTCAGCGCAACACGCCAAAAAGCAACACCGCCGTAAACTGCGCAAAGGCATTTTTGTCCGGCGGCGCGGTTTGCGGGATAGGGCAGGCGGTGTTTGAGCTGCTGACGCAAAACGGCTGGGATGAAGCGATGGCAAAAAGCATTGTTTCCGTAAGCCTTATCATCCTCGGCGTTGCTTTGACCGCCGCCGGCGTGTATGATAAGATCGCGCGGTTTGCCGGCGCCGGCACGCTGGTTCCGATCACAGGCTTTGCAAACGCGATGTCATCGGCAGCGATCGAATTTCAGTCCGAGGGCTTTGTCACCGGCGTTGGCGCCAAGCTGTTTTCCATTGCAGGTCCCGTGCTTGTTTACGGCATTACGGCTTCGGTGCTTTACGGCGCTGTTTTGTGGGGACTGCATCTGATGGGGATCACGCTTTTTTGATCACTTCCCCCCCAAAAAAACAACAGGGGCTGTCGCATTAAGCTCCAACAAAGAAAAAGACCGGGTAGCCCGAAAGGGTTGCCCGGTCAGTGCTTTCGTAGTATAATTTAA
>JBGUOX010000038.1:0-63058 GCA_045129995.1 Ruminococcus sp.
CCAGCCTTGCTGCGTCCTTCGCCTTGTCTTGCGAAAAATATCCTCGCAAAATATAAGTCTACTTTCTATCAGGAATTAGTATAAAACGAAAAGAATTAACAAAAACAAGCGCAGATTGTACCGGCATACAATCTGCGCTTTTATCATCTTGCTATTAACTGATTGCAGATAGTAGGCTGATCGGAATGCCTTTTTTACAGTCAATCGCACAGATGATATTTGCCTGTTAAAAATCTATTACGCAAAATCTCTCTTTATACAATTGTAATAGATATGTATGAGTATAACACATTTCGTAAAAGAATACAATAGTTTATAGTACTTATATCACCTATTTAACAATATTTAACGGCAGGTCGAAATCCTATGGCGTGCAGTTGTATCATTCGTCGTTGCCGAAGAATTTTAGACAAAGCATTGTAAAGTCGTCAAACTGAACGGCTTCGCCCGAAAAGGATTCGACCTCTTCCCTGACGTTTTTCAGTATCTCCTGCGCGCTTGCGTCGGGATGAAGGTTCAGCGCCTTTAACATTCTGTCCGTTCCGAAAAGCACCTCGTCGGTGTTGTTGGCTTCGGGAATGCCGTCGGTGTAAAGAAACAGCGTATCGCCTTTTTCAAGAGTAAGCTCATAGTTTTTATACGGCACATTCTCCATACCGCCGACAACCAATCCGTGCTTGTCCCTTAACAGCTCGAATTTTCCGCCTTTTTTGCAGATAGCGGGATATTCGTGGCCTGCGTTGGCGGCGATCAGTTCGCCTGTATGGATGTCCAAAATACCAAGCCATACCGTTACAAACATTTCAGCCTGATTGTTACTGCAAATGCGGTTGTTTACAAAGCTTAGGATCTCGGCAGGGCTGCCGCCCATCAGCGCTCTGTCGCCGATGAGGATCTTTGACGCCATCATAAACAGCGCCGCAGGAACGCCCTTGCCCGAAACGTCCGCCATCACCATTGCAAGATGCGTTTCGTCGATCAGGAAAAAGTCATAAAAGTCACCGCCGACTTCCTTTGCCGTGTACATCGCGGCATAAACGTCAAATTCTTTTCGCTCGGGAAACGCCGGAAAAATGTTAGGCACCATACTGTTTTGGATCTGAGTTGCGGTGTTAAGCTCGCTTTTGACATTCGCGGAAGCTTGCGAGATCTCATTTTGGCGCATAACCATATCGTGGCCGCGGCGCGCGATATAAACCGCGATGAAGCTGATGACCGTAAACACCAAAAGGCGCGGCAGCAAGCCGTTGATCATCATCCATACCACTGCCCTGGAGCTGTCGATTCCAAGCGACAGCACGCTTGAACGCAAACCGTTTTCGATCACAAGCGTTGTTCCGTTTTCGATAGACGGATAAAAGTTGAGGTCTACAATGCCGTAAATAACTGTCATAGCGCTTGCGGCTGTGATCGCCAGCGCGGACAGGATCGCTGTCATCACGGTGAAGCCCTTTGAAAAATAGCGGCTTGAAAGCAGCAGCGGAAGGATCGTAATCAGAATGACATTGTGATTCAGCACGCTGAACAGCTGCATACATACAAACAAAAGCGAGAAAACCATCACATATTTAAGCCACCGCTTTTGTCCCTTAAAAACGAAATAGAGCGCAACAGGCACGGCAAAGATCGCAAGCCCGACAACCGTGAGGATCGTCATTCTGCTTTTGACAATGGTGAAAACGCCTGCCATTGTGAGGATCCATGAGATAAGAAGGATCACAGCGCAGTCAAAAATGACCCAAAGCCCAAGCTTGTTTGCTTCGTATTCGTTTTTTTCAAAAACCGCTTTGGTTTCCTCGGATTCGTAGATTTTAAAATACTCCTTAAACTTTCCCATGGTTACCTCAGCTTCTTTTCAATCGTTACAATATTTTGTCCGTTGCAATAACGGTAATCCAGCCTGTCCATCGTTTTTTTAACAATGAAGATCCCCAAGCCGCCTATTTTGCGTTCCTGCGCCGAAAGCGCTGTGTCGGGTTCTTCGGTTTCAAGCGGATTGAACGGCTTTCCGTTATCGATAAATGTAAGAGTCGCGCAAAGAGGTTCCTGCGTTATCTCAAGCCGCACAGTCGCGGTGCCGTCTCCGTTTTGGTAGGCATAATGCGCAATATTTCCGAACAGCTCGTCAATTGCGACATCAAGCTGGATGCGCGCTTTCATCGCGCAGTCGTAATTGTCAAGCTCTGCGTTTACAAAATCAGTGACCGGCGCAATGCTTTCGACATTAGCCGGAACAGTCAGCTCCTTCACGCTATCTCTCCTTTGCTGTCATACAGCTTTTCCGTTATGCGGTTTAGCAAAGCCCTTTTGCACGGGCGATACGCATATTGCTTTGCTTTCCCCTTATATTTTATAATATACTCAATTAATCGGTAAACGTCAAGCCGTTGATGTGTAAAAATAGTAAAATTCCTGCAAAAACGAGCAAAAAACAACAGAGCAGCCGATTGGCTGCTCCCGTTGTATTTGCACCGATCCCCGACAGGCAAAATGCCCGTCCGGTTTTGGCGTCGGTATAAATATTAAAAATCAAGCGTTGCAAAATAATCCTCCGGCGTTTCCGCGCGGCGAATCAGTTTGTGGCTTCCGTCCTCGCAAAGCAGAACCTCGGCACTGCGCAGCTTGCCGTTGTAGTTGTAACCCATCGAGAAACCGTGCGCTCCGGTGTCGTGAATGTAAACAATGTCGCCCAAATCGATTTTGGGCAGCATACGGTCAATCGCAAATTTGTCGTTGTTTTCGCACAAACCGCCCGTAACATCGTATTTATGGTCGCAGGGCGCGTTTTCCTTGCCAAGCACCGTGATGTGATGATAAGAGCCGTACATCGCAGGTCTCATCAAATTTGCCGCGCAGGCGTCCAGACCGATGTATTCCTTGTAGATGTGCTTTTCGTGAATGGCGGTCGCCACCAAAGCGCCGTAGGGCGCAAGCATATATCTGCCAAGCTCGGTATAGATCTCAACGTCGCCCATTCCGGCAGGAACCAGTATTTCATCAAACGCCTTGTGTACGCCCTCGCCTATCACGGCGATGTCGTTGCGGCTGTCAGAGGGCTTGTAGTCAACGCCTACGCCGCCGGAAAGATTGACAAACTTGATATGTACGCCGGTCTTTTTATGCAGCCTTACGGCAAGCTTGAAGAGTATCGCGGCAAGCGCCGGATAGTAATCGTTGGAAACCGTGTTTGAAGCGAGAAAAGCGTGGATTCCAAATTCCTCTGCGCCGGCTTCTTTTAGCTCCAAAAACGCCTTTTCCATCTGCTCCTCGGTCATACCGTACTTTGATTCGCCGGGGTTGTCCATAACCTGAACCTTGTCCTTGCTGTCGCCCAGCTTGAACACGCCGCCGGGATTGTAACGGCAGCAAATGGTTTTGGGCACGCCGCAAACCTTCTTGATAAACTCAACGTGGGTGTAGTCGTCAAGGTTGATATTGGCGCCCATCTCGTAGGCTTTTTTCATATCCGCGACAGGCGTCACGTTAGAGCTGAACATAATGTCAGAGCCGGAGATACCGCAGCGCTCGCAAAGCAGCAGCTCGGTGTAGGACGAGCAGTCCATACCGCAGCCTTCCTCCTTGAGTATTTTCATCAGGGCAGGATTCGGAGTTGCCTTTACCGCAAAATACTCCTTATAACCTTTGTTCCACGCAAACGCCTTGTTTAGTGCGCGCGCGTTCTCCCTGATTCCTTTTTCGTCATACACATGAAACGGCGTCGGAACGTCTTTGATGATGTCCCGCGCTTGTTCAAGCGTCAAAAAAGGCTTTTTTTCCACTGTTATTCCCCCTCTGAAATATATTCCTCTATAACCTCTTTAATATCCTCAGTTCCGCTGCCGTCAACGGCAGAAAACGGAATGAGCTGAATGCCTTCGAAATCCTGCAGCTCGTCGAGAACCTCGTCTAAGCGCTTTTCATAGGCAGTCTTTTTCAGCTTGTCTTTCTTTGTAAGAACGATCACAAACGGAGCGTTGCTTTCATACAGAAAGCGCAGCATATCGTAGTCGTCCTTGGTTGGCTTGTGGCGGATGTCGATTATCTGCACGATCAGGCGAATGTTTCGCTGTGCGGAAAGATAGCCTTCTACCAATTGTGCCCAGCGGTCTTTTTCCGCCTTTGAAACCTTTGCGTAACCGTAGCCCGGCAAATCGACCAAACGAAACTCGCGAAGACGATAAAAGTTGATCGTTGCGGTTTTCCCGGGCTGAGCGCTGACGCGAGCCAGCGCCTTGCGCTGCACAAGCTTATTGATCAAGGATGATTTGCCGACGTTTGAATGTCCCGAAAAAACGATCTCGGGCAGATCGGACGGCGGAAGCTGAGCCACTGTGCCGGCGGCAAATTCAAAACTTACTTCATTAAAATTCATAATCATACCCTTTTTGGAGAGCGGAATGAAACCGGGTTTCGCTCTCCCCGTTCATTAAACTCTCAGTATACGAACTAAGTCATCTGAAGGAACGGTTTATTACTTCTGTAAAATTCTCCACAGGAATAAAGTTGACCTTTTCCCTTATGGCTTCATCAAAATCTGATAAGTCGCGTTCGTTCTGCTTTGGGATAAACACGGTGCCAATGCCGTTTTTGTATGCAGCCATACTTTTTTCCTTCAAGCCGCCGATGGCAAGAACCTTGCCGCGCAAGGTGATTTCACCGGTCATCGCAACGTCGTGGCGCACAGGCTTTGACGAAAGCGCCGAATAGATAGCGGTCGCCATTGTGATGCCTGCCGAGGGCCCGTCCTTCGGCACAGCGCCCTCCGGCGCGTGGATGTGAATATCCTTGGTCTTGTAGAAGTCGGGATCGATCCCCAGCGCCTTTGCGTGGCTGCGTATGCAGGTGATCGCAGCCTTTGCGGATTCCTGCATAACATCGCCGAGCGAGCCGGTAAGCACGAGCTTTCCCGTGCCGTCCATCACGGCGACTTCGATCGGCAGCAGCTCGCCGCCGACGGACGTCCACGCAAGTCCGTTGACAACTCCTATCTCATCTTTTTTGCTGAGCTGGTCGGGCAAATACTTCTTCTGCCCCAGCAGCTCCTCGGCAAACTTATCGTCGATTTTAAAGGTTTCAGCCTCGCCGTCCAGCTTTTTGACCGCACACTTTCTTAGAAGCGTCGCGATCGTGCGCTCTAAATCACGCACGCCGGACTCGCGGGTGTAGAAATCTATCAGGCTGTAGATCGCTTTTTGAGTGAATTTTATTTCTTTATTAGAAAATCCGCTCAGCTCAAGCTGCTTAGGGATAAGGTGCTTTTTCGCTATGTGGTATTTTTCCTCACGCGTGTAGCTGTTCAGCTCGATGATCTCCATTCTGTCGCGCAGCGGAGCTGGGATAGCACCCAGATCGTTGGCTGTGGTAATGAACATAACATTGCTCAAATCAAACGGCACATCGATGTAATGGTCAACAAATTTATTGTTTTGCTCAATGTCGAGCACCTCGAGCAGCGCCGAGGTCGGGTCGCCCTTGTAGTCCGCGGAAAGCTTGTCCACCTCGTCAAGGATCAACAGCGGATTATTGGTTCCTGCGTTTTGGATCGCCGCCATAATACGTCCCGGCATAGAGCCAAGATAGGTACGTCTGTGTCCGCGGATCTCTGCTTCATCCTTTACGCCGCCAAGTGCGATGCGCTGACTTTTTCTGCCGATAGCCTTGGCGATCGACTGAGCGATAGAGGTTTTTCCGACGCCGGGAGGTCCCACTAAGCAGAGTATCTGACCTTTTTGCTTGTCGCTTAATTTGCGGACGGCAAGCTGTTCGACGATCCTGTCCTTGATTTTTTCAAGTCCGTAGTGACTTTTGTCAAGCTCTTTGCGGATTTTGGAAAGCACGATCTTATCCTCGCTTGAGGTATGCCACGGCAGATCGATCACGATGTCAAGATACGCGCGAATGACAGACGCTTCCTGACTGCCGTATGGCATTTTCATAAGCTTTTTGCATTCCTTGAAAAGCGTTTCCTCGGTTTTTTCATCGAGATGCAGCTTTTCTATCTGCTCGGCATAATCCTCCGCGTCGGCGGAAGGATCGTCCTCCTCGCCAAGCTGCTCTTCGATCGCGCGCTTTTGCTCGCGCAGAAAATAGATTTGCTGATTTTCGTCTATGCGCATTTTGGCGCGGCGCTCAATGTCGCGCTCCAAAGAACATATGTAGGTTTCATCCACAAGAACATCAAGGACGGTTTGCAGACGATCGGAAGGATCAAGCACCTCCAAAATAGACTGCTTGGTCTGATAATCGAGCAGCATCGTGGAAGCGATGTAGTCGGCAAGCTCGCCCGGATATTTGCACAGCGCCACCTTGAAGATAATGTCGGGCGGCATTTTCGGCGTGACCTCTAAGTAACTTTCGAACTGCGCTTTGACCGAGCGTATCATCGCGGTATCGGCAGCTGTCGGCGGAGTTTTTTGCTCGGCAAGCGGAAATACCTGCGCCATCATAATTTTTGCGTCAAAAACGGGAGAAGACAGTCTTGCGCGGTATTTTCCCTCCAGCACGACTCTTGTCACGTCGTCGGGCTGTTTTAACACCTGCGCCACCTTTGCCACCACGCCGATGGGATACAGGTCAAACGGCTGAGGCTCGTTTTGGGTGGGATCCTTCTGCGCCGCAAGGAAAATCAGCTGGTCTGACTTCATTGCCCGGTTTATTGCGGAAATGCTTTGCTTCCTGCCCACATCAAAATGTATTATGGATCTTGGAAACACAACCATACCGCGAAGCGGAAGGACCGGAAGTGTGATTGTATTGTTATCGTTTAGTTCCATTTTGTTTCCTTTCACGGTAGATACCATTTGGCATCTTTAAAGAAAGAAGGCGACGCCGCTTCGCGAAATTGACCGACGCGGTATCGCCTGAAAAGCAGTAGATTGTTACCGCTTATATTGTTAGATTATTAATCGTTTTGCGCCCTTTGAGCGTTAGCTTACGAAGCCGAGCTGCGCTTGGAACGTCTGGGTTCCTTCTTAGACAGCTTTACCGGAAGCACAGGTTTTTCTTTTCTGCGCGTGATTTGCGGCTGAGAATTATCCGTGACGGTTTCTTTTGTGATGATGATCTTTTCGATCGTATTGTCACTGGGAGTCTCAAACATCAAATCTGTGAGGATGCCTTCCATAATGCCGCGAAGTCCGCGGGCTCCGGTGCGCTGCTCCTGAGCTTTTTCGGCAATGGCGCGCAAAGCGTCCTCTTCGAAATACAGCTCTACGTCGTCAAGCTCGAACAGGCGTTTATACTGCTGCACGATAGAGTTTTTAGGAACGGTCAAAATCTTTATAAGCGCCTCGGTATCAAGTCCGCTGAGCGCGGTGATAACAGGCAAACGACCGATAAGCTCGGGGATTATTCCGTACTTGACCAAATCGTGCGCGGTAACGTCCTTCATCCAGTCGGTAGCGTCAAGCTGCGCCTTGGACTGCACAAGTGATTCGAAGCCGATGACCGAGTTGCCCTTGCGCTTTTCGACGATTTTTTCCAAACCGTCGAACGCACCGCCGCAGATAAAGAGGATGTTGCGGGTATCGACCTGCAAAAACTCCTGCTGGGGATGCTTTCTGCCGCCCTGGGGAGGCACATTGGCAACGGTTCCCTCAACGATTTTGAGCAGCGCCTGCTGTACGCCTTCGCCGCTGACGTCGCGTGTGATAGAGGGGTTCTCGGACTTGCGCGCTATCTTGTCGATTTCATCAATGTAGATGATACCGCGCTGGGCGCGTTCGATGTCGTAATCCGCAGCCTGGATGAGCTTGAGCAGAATGTTTTCAACATCCTCGCCTACGTATCCTGCTTCGGTAAGGGTTGTCGCGTCCGCAATGGCAAACGGTACGTCAAGCGCCTTTGCGAGGGTTTGCGCAAGCAGGGTTTTTCCGACGCCGGTAGGTCCCAAAAGCAATACGTTGCTCTTGGCGAAATCCACGGTTTCATCCTCGGCAAAAGCGCGTTTGTAATGGTTGTAAACCGCTACGCTGAGGGTGACTTTTGCCGCGTCCTGACCGATGACATACTCGTCAAGGATAGCCTTGATCTCCTTTGGCTTTAAAAGCTCGGCAATTGACGGTTCGGGCAATTTTGGCGCAAGACCTTGGTCGGTGCGGCTGCTCTCGCGCTCTGCCTCGCCGGACTGTTCAAGTATATTCATACAAAGATCCACGCAGCGGTCGCAGATGTAAGCGCCGTTGCCGGCGATCATCCTAAGCACCATATCCTGCGGTTTTCCGCAAAAGGAACAGTAGATCTCTTTGTCGTTGTTTTTACCTGCCATGAGCGTTCCTCACCTTATCTCTTATCAATAACCTTATCGATCAAACCGTATTCCAGCGCTTGCTGCGCGGTCATAAAGTTGTCGCGCTCGGTGTCGTTTTTGATGACGTCAAGCGGCTTGCCGGTGTTCTCGGCAAGAATTTGATTCAGGCGTGCCTTGATGTCCAGCATATATCTTGTGTGGATCTCCATATCGGTCGCCTGACCTTTGTAGCCGCCGAGCGGCTGGTGGATCATAATGGTGCTGTTGGGCAGCGCGATGCGCTTGCCCTTGGTGCCTGCGGAAAGCAGGAAAGCGCCCATACTTGCCGCCATACCCATACAGATGGTGGATACGTCGCACTTGATGTATTTCATGGTGTCGTAAATGGCAAAGCCGTCGGTCACGCTGCCGCCGGGGCTGTTGATATACAGGCTGATGTCCTTGGTGGGATCCTGGCTTTCCAAATACAGCAGCTGCGCTACGATAACGCTGGCGCTGGCGGAATTGACCTCTTCATTCAGCATAACGATTCTGTCATTTAACAAACGGGAATAAATGTCATAGGAGCGTTCACCGCGGTTGGTTTGCTCAACAACATAAGGTACTAATGCCATATTATCAAGACCTTTCTGTTTATTTGTTGGCAGAAAAACAATAATTATTCAATTATTTGATTTCCGCGCTGTTCTTAACAAGGTCAAGCGCCTTCTGCACCTTGATGTCCTCGGTGAGCGACTCGGCGGGAACAGCCGCCTTTACCTTGTCGGCATCCATCTTGTACGCCTCTGCCATCTTGGAGTACTCGTCCTCAAGATCAGCTTCGGTCACTTCGATGTTTTCTTTCTTAGCAATGGTTTCAAGCGCAAGTCTGAGCTTTACTCTTTTCTCGGCTTCTTCCCTGTACATACCCTTGAGTGCGTTTACGTCCATACCCATATACTGCATATAGGTCTGCATATCCATACCCTGAGAACGCAGGCGCATCTCGAAATCTCTTACCATATCATTTGTCTGGTTTTCGTACATAGCATCGGGGATCTCGCCCTCGAGAAGCTCCATCAGCTTGTTGGAGATTTGATCGTCAACATCCTTCTCCGCCTCGTCCTGCAAGCGCTTTGCAACGGTTTCCTTAAGCTCCTCGCGATACTCGGCAACTGTTTCCTTTTCGGAAACGTCCTGAACAAAGTCGTCGTCCAGTTCGGGAAGCTCCTTGACCTTGACCTCGTGGAGAACGATCTTGAACTCGGCGTCCTTGCCCTTGAGCTCCTCAGCCTGGTATTCTTCGGGGAAGCTTACGTTGATAGAGAACTCCTCGCCTGCCTTATGACCGACGATCTGCTCCTCAAAGCCGGGAATGAAGTTTCCGGAGCCGAGAGAAAGGTTATAGCCCTCAGCCTTGCCGCCGTCAAAAGCTTCGCCGTTAACAAAGCCCTCAAAGTCGATCACAACGGTATCGCCGTTCTCGGCAGTCTTGTCTTCAACGGAAACAAGACGGGAATTTCTTTCGCGAACCTGGTCGATCTCCTTGTCGATCAGCTCCTCGGTGACCTCGGTGGACTTCTTTTCAACTGCGATGCCCTTGTAGTCCTTGATTTCCATAGTAGGCTCAACAATGACCTGTGCCTTAAAGGTGAAGCCGTCCTTGCCGGCCTCTACAGCCTCAAGCTGCTCAACGGCAACGATTTTGATTTCAGCTTCCTTGGCTGCTTCATACAGAGCGTCGGGATAGCAATCCTGGATAGCGTCATCATAGAACACCTCTGCGCCGTACATTTTTTCAATGATTCTGCGCGGAGCCTTGCCCTTGCGGAAGCCCTGGATGTTGATGCTCTTTACTTGTTTTTTGTATACTGCGTTAATAGCTTTTTCAAAGGTCTCGCCGTCAACCGAGACAACGAGCTCATATGAATTTGCTGCTTCTTTCTTTGTGCATTCTTTCAGTGCCATTTTAAATTCCTCCATTTTTTAGGTATCATCTTATTGTAACATATAATCAGCTTTAAATCAAGGCTTTATTTCACGGGCGGTCAGGTGCTTACAAGCACCGGCATAAAGCCTACCCTGTCGCAGGAGATCAGTCGAAACTCTATCCCTTTGTACTCCCCTTCATGCGCCAGCCGAAAGTTCTTTTTTCCGTGGATGTGACCGTAATAGCAGCGCTTGACGCCGTATTCAAGCAGCACATCCATGATCTCGCTGCACTCGATCCCGCGGTAGTACGGAGGATAGTGCAAAAACGCGACCGGTTCGCCGCCGAGCTTTTTGGCTTCCTCCAGCGACATCCTAAGCCTGCCTGCTTCGCGGTTTATCACCTTGACGTCTTCAGGCGTATCGTTTTCGAGCATCCAGCCGCGCGTACCGCATACGGCGATGTCGCCTGCGAGATAGGCGTTGTTGAAAAGAATTGAGATCGTTTGCAGTCCGTTGTCCTGCAAATAAGCGTCCATCTTGCGCTTGGTAGTCCACCAGTAGTCGTGATTTCCCTTTAAAAACAGCTTTTTTCCGGGAAGCTTATCGATAAAGCGGAAGTCCGTAAGCGTTTCCTCAAGCTTCATTGCCCAGGAAATATCGCCCGCGACAACCACGGTGTCATCATCTGTCACAAGCCTGCGCCAGTTTTCTTCCAGCCTGGGAACATAATCGTTCCAGCCTGCAAAAACGTCCATCGGCTTATCTCCACCAAGCGACAGGTGAAGATCGCCCAATACGTAAAGGGACATTACTCCACGTCGAGCGCCGACAGCACATACTGCGGCATTGCGTTTACCTCGGTCACGTCCGCAAAGCGCGCCTTCTTGTCCTTAAGACTTGCAAGAGGTGCGGGTACGGGCATTTTGGTGACATCAAAGAGCATATCCACCATATCAAATTCTGTTTCGGGCAGCTTTACGTCGGGCGCGACAGCCTGAAGAACAGACTTTGAGAACTTATAGGGGCTTGCTGTTGAAGCGATCACAGCAGGCGTTTTGTCGCCTGTTTTCGCCACATATTGCTCGTAAACGTTTACGGCGACCGCAGTGTGGGTGTCGCAGAGATAGCCTTCCTGCGCAAACAGACGGGCAATCGTATCCTGCGTCTGTTCGTCATCGCAGCAGCCGCCGAAGAAACGGCTTTGGATCTCATTTTTGACTTCATCGCTGACGGAATACTTACCGCCGGTTTTCAGCGCGGTCATCCACTCACGTGTGGTGGCGTCGCTGTTGCCGGAAAGCTTATAGAGCAGGCGCTCCAAATTGCTGGACACCAAAATATCCATCGAAGGCGACATAGTGGTGTAGAACTGTCTGTTTTTATCGTAAACACCGGTGTTGATAAAATCGGTGAGGACGTTGTTAGCGTTGGAAGCGCAGATAAACTTGTTGACCGGAAGTCCCATTTGGCAAGCGTAGTAGGAAGCCAGGATATTGCCGAAGTTACCTGTGGGCACCACAACATTGATTTTGTCGCCGAGGCTGATTTTGCCGTCGTTGACCAGATCGCAGTACGCGGAGATATAGTAGACGATCTGCGGCAGCAGTCTGCCCCAGTTGATGGAGTTTGCCGATGAGAAAAGCATATTGTTCTCGGCAAGCTTTTCTGCGATCTCGGGTGTGGTAAAGATCTTCTTTACGCCGGTCTGTGCGTCGTCAAAGTTGCCCTTGATCGCGCAAACGGTGACGTTTTCACCTTCCTGAGTGTTCATCTGGTGCTTCTGCATGGGGCTTACGCCGTCCACGGGATAGAAAACGATGATCTTTGTATGAGCGACATTCTTAAAGCCCTCGAGCGCCGCCTTGCCGGTGTCGCCGGAGGTAGCTACCAGAATGACCGCGTCCTTGCCGTCATAGGTTTTTTTGAGAGACTTTGTGAGAAGGTGCGGCAGGATCTGCAGCGCCATATCCTTAAAGGCGCAGGTGGGACCGTGCCACAGCTCCAAAATATTGAGGTCGGTGTCGCCCAGCTTTGTGTACGCCATCGGCGCCGGGTTTTCGCCGCCGAACTTAGCGGCTGTGTACGCCTTTTCAACACATTCGTTGATTTCCTCCGCAGTGAAGTCGGTCAGGAAATCGGAGAATACTTTTTTTGCTCTTCCCTTATAATCCTCTTTCAAAAGCGCCTTAAAGGTCGCCTCGTCATATTTGGGAAACTCCTGCGGCACAAACAAGCCGCCGTCCTTGGAAATACCCTGCGCGATAGCCTGAGCCGCAGAAACGGTTTCAGCCGCGTTTTGGGTGCTGTTATATAACATACAAATCTTCCTTTCGTTTGGGTTACAGGGCAATGATTGCCTTTGCCATAAACAACAATATATTTTACACTATTCTTCGCAGATTGTCAAAGTTTTCACGCATTTTCTGCGCTTTTTTGCAAAAAAATCTGCCGTCGAACGCTTTCGTTGGATAAAGTTGCAAAATTATTGTGAAAATCTTGTTAAATCAAGGCTGACACTCGCTAATTTATATTATTTTAAAACAGCGAGGAGTCGGCTTCAAAAGCGTTTTCGATGTAATAAATATCCGAGGGCTTCAGCGTATCGGGATCTATGATCACCTCGCACACGTCAAAGCGGCAGAAAAACTCCGCGCCGGTTTCGTTTAGATATGCCTGAGCCGTGCGCGCAATTCGCATTTGCTTTTGAAGTGTGACCGCTTCATAAGGACGCGTCTGCGACCCGTGCCTGCGTGTTTTGACCTCGACAAAGCAAAGCACGTTATCCTGCAAAGCTATAATGTCGATCTCACCGTAGGGCTTGCGATAGTTACGTGCGATGATCTTGCAGCCTTTCTTTTTTAAATATTTGACGCAGTAGTCTTCCCCGGCGTCGCCGGTCTGCTTTTTGCTGAACAGGCTCATTTTAATATTTTCCTCAAAAAGCTAAGGCGGTGATACGGACACGGTCCGTACTTGCGCAAAGCTTCAACGTGCAGCTTGGTACCGTAGCCCTTGTGTTTGTCAAAATGATACTGCGGATATTCCTCGGCATATTTGTAAAGCAGCCTGTCCCTTGTCACCTTTGCCAGAATTGACGCGCAGGCAACGGACATCGACTTTGCGTCGCCCTTGACGATATACTCGCTGTCGATCGTCAAATCGGGCAGCTTGTTGCCGTCGATCATAGCGAAATCCGCCTTTACCGGCAAGCTCTCAACGGCTCGTTTCATCGCGAGCATAGTGGCGTTCAGGATGTTCATCTCTTCGATTTCTTCTACAGTTGCAAACGCTACAGCATATGCCAGTGCCTGATCCTTTATAACATCAAACAGCGCCTCGCGCTTTTTTTCTGTCAGCTTTTTAGAGTCGTTTACTCCGTCAATGATCTTTCCTTCGGGTAAGATGACAGCTGCCGCGCAGACAGGCCCTGCCAAGGGTCCTCTTCCGGCTTCGTCAACGCCGCAAATGTTAACATAGCCCTTGCTTCGGGCTTCGGTCTCGTATTCCAGCCAATTCATCGTAATTCTCCGTTCGGCATTTCTACCGTTATTCTGCCTAGCTTGCCGCCGCGAAATTCATCAAGCAGCATTATCGCCGCGCGCTCGGTATCTATTTCGCCGCCCGACACGAGCATTCCGCGCTTTTTTCCGATGATTTGCAGCAGGTCATAGGAATCGGTGCTGTCTAAATCCTGTTCTTGAAGCTTGAAACGGCTGATGAAATCCTCCGGCTTAAGACGCTTTAAAAAATCAAGCAGGCGCACCGCCAACAGCTCAATATCGACTACCTGATCCTTTACCGCGCCGGTAAAGGCGAGGTGTTCGCCGACGATTTTGTCGTCGAAGCGCGGCCAAAGCACGCCGGGCGTGTCGAGCATTTCAAGATTTTTGCTGATTGTAAACCACTGGTTTCCGCGCGTAACGCCCGGTCTGTCCTCGACCTTGGCGCGGTTTTGCTTAACTATTTTATTAATGAATGACGACTTTCCGACATTCGGGATGCCGACTATCATAAGGCGCATCGTGGGGTTTTTCATTCCCTTTGCCTTAAGACGGTCGATTTTTTCCTTCAAAACCGCGTCCACCGCGGCAGGTACACGATTAAGGTTCCTTCCGCTTTTGCAGTCGATCGCAAGCGCGGTAACGCCCTGCTTTGCGTAATGATCCATCCACATACGCGTGGCGGTGGCGTTTGCCATATCGCTTTTGTTCATAAGGATCAGGCGCGGCTTGCTTTGAAGCAGTTTGTCCAGATCGGGATTGCGGCTGCTGACGGGTATGCGCGCGTCGATTATTTCCGCCACAGCGTCCACCAACCTTAAGCTTGCCTGGATCTGCCGCTTGGTTTTGGTCATATGACCGGGAAACCACTGGATATTTTGCATTTCACTCATATTATACCTCACTGAAAAAAGAGCTTATTTCCATTGCTGTACGGAAATAAGCTCCAACGTGTTTATTTATCGTAAACGTTTCCGAAATGATCAAACGGGAACACTACAAACTGTGCTTTACCGATAACGTCCGTACGGTCTATCAAGCCAATATCTTCACGGCGGCTGTCAAGAGAAACCTGGCGGTTATCACCCATGACAAACAGCTTTCCTTCGGGAATGACAAAGCTGCCGTCATCATTTAAAGGCAAATAATTGCTGCCTCTGTTCTTAGAATCCAGCGTGAAGGTGATGCCGTCCTTGATATAAGGTTCGTTCATAATAACGCCGTCCACATAAAGCGTTTCGTTATCATAATCGAGCCTGATGGTTTGACCGCCGTGCGCAATGACACGCTTGATGATAGGCTCAGGGTGATGCGCTCCGTGAGCGATAACGATAACGTCTCCGTTGTGCGGTGTGTAGAACAAATCGGTGATGATTACCTTATCCTTATTGTAGAGGGTATCGTTCATCGAAGGTCCGTCGACCTCAACCAAACGGAATATAAACGTTAAACAAAACACGACTATGGCAACCGAAAACAGCACACAGCGAATCCAGTCATAGGCGCCTGCTACGCCGCTTTCGGGGCTGACAGCCAAAAACTTTTTTGCGGTTTTTGACTTGGGCTTATCATCTTCGAACGCAGACTTAAACTTGTCTTCAAAGATGTCGTCCTCCTGTTCGGTTTCAGAATCGAAATCCGTGAAGGGATTATCCTTTTCAAAGCCCTCGGCAAACACATCTTTATTTCTTCTGCTCATATTCTCACCTGCTTATCTGTGAAACATCGTGCGTTTTCGTAAACGATAGTAAAAAAGGGAACCTAAGCAGTTCCCTTTCAGTGATTCGAGAATTACTTACGAATCTGTTCTTTAACTTTCGCAGCCTTACCGACTCTGTCACGCAGATAGTAGAGCTTGCTTCTGCGAACCTTACCGTAACGAACAACCTTGATGTCCTTTACGTTGGGAGAATGAAGCGGGAAAACTCTTTCTACGCCTACGCCGTAAGCAACGCGTCTGACGGTGAAGGTCTCGGCTACGCCGCTGCCGCGCTTTGCGATGACAGTGCCCTCGAACATCTGAATTCTCTCTCTTTCGCCTTCGCGAATGTTAACGGATACCCTGATGGTATCGCCGATGCCGAACTCAGGAGTGCTTTCCTTGACAGATTCGGCAGCAATGGTTTTTAATGCGTCCATTTTTATCCTCCTAATTTTACCCGATATTCATACCATAAAGCAGCGGACTATCAGCTTTCATATTGACGGCAAATGCCGTTTTGTGAATCGCGTCGCGAGTAACGACGGTCTCAAACACCTTAATATATTATCATAAAAGAAAATATAATGCAAGTCTTTTTTTGAAATTTACAGAATTATTTGCTGATATTCTCCAATTTACTTAAAAAAGCCGTGAAATACGTCGGCAAATCCGAAGAAAATTCTAAATATTCGCCTGTTGACGGATGGATAAAACCGATTTTGCGCGCGTGAAGGCACTGTCCCGTAAAGGCGACCTTCTCGCTTTTAACGCCGTATACCGGGTCGCCTGCGACCGGATGACCGATATAAGCCATATGAACGCGGATCTGGTGTGTTCTGCCGGTTTCAAGCACACATTTGATATGCGTATAGCCTTTATAGCGACGCAATACCTCATAATGCGTGACGGCGTTTCTGCTGTTCTTTTGGGTGACGCACATCTTTTTTCGGTCAACAGGATGACGTCCGATCGGAGCGTCCACCACTCCCCTGTCATCTTTCAGGGAGCCGAACACCACCGCCTCGTATTCGCGCGTAAAGGAATGCTCTTTGATTTGCGCGGCGAGATTTTGATGCGCGAAATCGTTTTTCGCGACAATCAAAAGCCCGCTTGTGTCCTTGTCGATACGGTGTACGATGCCCGGACGCAGCACGCCGTTGATCCCGGAAAGGCTGTCGCCGCAATGATACAGAAGCGCGTTGACAAGCGTTCCTTCGTAGTTCCCTGCAGCAGGATGCACGACCATACCCTTCGGCTTGTTGACAACAAGCAAATCGCTGTCCTCGTAAACAATATCGAGCGGAATGTTTTCTGCCTTGGCTTCATACGGCACCGGGTCCGGGATCTGCACAAGCACCTCATCGTTTGGCGACAGCTTTTGCTTTTTGTTGGCTGATTTGCCGTTGAGAAGCACCGCGCCGCTCTCGATCAGGGACACTGCCGAGCTGCGCGACAGACCGATTTCAGCCTCGGCAAGGAATTTATCCAGCCGTTCGCCCGCTGTTTTGCAGACAAGATGGTGCTCAGTCATTTTTCAGTTCCTTTTTCTTTTCTTTGTCGGCAAAGAAAAGCAGGTAAACCGCAAGCATACCGACGCCGACCGTTATGCAGTAATCGGCAAAATTGCATACCGGCGGAAAAAACGACATACTAAGATAATCCACAACATAGTTGAGAAATACGCGGTCGATCAAATTGCCTATTCCGCCGCCGATGATCAGGGCGACCGTGATGTAGAAGAACTTGCTCTTCGGACGTTTTTTGAACATATAAAAAATGATAGCGGCAAGAAGCGCCGAGGTAAGCAGAATAAACACCCACTGCATTCCGGAAAACATTCCGAACGCGACGCCGCGGTTTTCAACATAAGTCAGCTTGAACACATCGCCGAGCACATTGACCGTGCCTACGGGCTTCAATTCGCTGACGATGAAATATTTGATGATCTGATCGATTGCCGCCAGTGCAGCGCCGATGATAAGCGCAATAAATGGCATAGCTTCCTCCATATCAATAAATCGGTGTAGCAAGATACACCGATTTACCGTAACAAATAATTATTTTAAGATTTCGCAGCAGCGTGCGCAAAGAGTGGGATGCTCGGCGCTTTGACCGACGGTCTTGCTGATCGACCAGCAGCGCTCGCACTTTTCACCCTCAGCTTTTTCAACCGTGACTTCAAGCTCGCCGCCGTTGTCAACGATTTCAACCTCGCTTACGATAAACGCCGCCTTAAGCTCGCTTTCGGCTTTTTTGAGGAACTCAAGCTTTTCTCCGCCTGCGGCAAGGATTACCTTGGCTTCGAGAGAACCCTTGATGGTTTTTTCCTTAACAAGAGGCTCGATAGCTTTTTTGACGTCATCGCGCAAAGCGTGGATCTCGTCCCAGAATGCCATAAAGCCGTCTTCAACGGTGATCGCGATAGTTTCGGGCATATCGTTGTAGATAACATGCTGCGCGTTGTCGGAAGCGGCGTGCGGCATATACTTCCAGATTTCGTCCGAGGTATACGCGAGGATCGGCGCCAGCATTCTTGTCATCGCGTTGAGGATAAGATAGATGGCGGTCTGAGCCGCTTTTCTCGATTTGCTGTCAGCCTTTTCGGTGTACAGTCTGTCCTTGAGGACATCGAGATAGAAGTTGGACATCTCTACCACGCAGAAGTTGTGGATGCTGTGGTAGACAATGTGAAATTCATAGTTGTCATAAGACGCCTTGACCTTTTCGATAAGATCGTTAAGTGTGACGATCGCCCACTTGTCGATCGGGAACAGCTCGTCGGCAGGCACCATATCGGTATCGGGGTTGAAATCGGAAAGGTTGCCCAGAATGTATCTGGCAGTGTTTCTGATTTTTCTGTAGGATTCGGAAAGCTGCTTGAGGATGTCAAACGAGATGTTTACGTCGGACTGGTAGTCGCAGGACGCCACCCAAAGACGGAGAACATCGGCGCCGAACTGCTTCATTACCTCCTGAGGGCTGATGCCGTTGCCGAGTGACTTACTCATTTTGCGCTTTTCCATATCGAGGATCATACCGTGGGTCAGAACCGCTCTGTACGGCGCGGTGCCGGTAGTGGCGACCGAGGTCAGAAGAGAAGACTGGAACCAGCCTCTGTACTGATCGTTGCCCTCGAGATATAGATCCGCCGGGAAACCGAGATAATCGCGGTGCTTGCAAACGGCTGTATGTGAGGAACCGCTGTCGAACCACACATCCATAATGTCCTTTTCTTTATCAAAAGCAGTGCCGCCGCACTTGGGACATTTTGTGCCTTCGGGCAGGATCTCGGAGGCGTCGCGGTCAAACCAAGCGTTTGAACCCTCTTTGCCGAAGAGGTCTGCTACAACGAGCATAGCGTCTTTGTCAATGAACGGTTCGCCGCAGTCCTTGCAATAGAAAATCGGGATCGGAACGCCCCATTTGCGCTGACGGGAAATACACCAGTCTTTTCTGTCGCGCACCATAGAGGTGATTCTGTCCTGTCCCCAGGCGGGGATCCACTGTACGGTATTGATAGCGTCCACAGCTGCGTCTTTAAAATCGTCTACCGAGCAGAACCATTGGTCGGTCGCGCGGAACAAAATCGGAGACTTACATCTCCAGCAGTGCGGATACTGGTGAATGATCTTTTTGAGCGCAAACAAAGCGCCTGTTTCGTCAAGCTTGATCGCGATCTTTTTATTGGCTTCGTCGGTTGTAAGACCGGCAAACTCGCCGGCTTCCTCTGTCATTACACCGTCGCCGTTGACAGGACAAATGACGGGGATCTCGGGATAGTTGCGGCAAACATTATAGTCGTCAACACCGTGACCGGGCGCGGTGTGAACGCAGCCGGTACCGCTTTCAAGCGTTACGTGGTCGCCGACGATAAGCAAAGACTCACGGTCAAGGAACGGATGCTGTGTTTTCATATACTCAAGCTCGCTGCCCTTGATCGTTGCAACGACCTCGTATTCGGTAATGCCGGCTTCCTCCATGGCGGACTGATACAGATCGGTCGCCATTACATAGTATTCCTCGCCGCATTTGATAACGGAATATTCATAGCGCGGACCAACGCAGATAGCAACGTTCGCCGGAAGCGTCCAAGTTGTGGTTGTCCAAATAACAAAGTATACTTTTTTGGGATCGATGCCCAAGGCTTCAAACTTGCCGAGGTCGTCGGTGACATTGAATTTTACGTAGATGGAATGGCAGGGATCCTCCGCGTACTCAATTTCAGCCTCCGCCAAAGCGGTTTTACACTCAGGGCACCAGTAAACGGGCTTTAATCCTCTGTAGATATAGCCTTTGTCCGCCATTTCGGCAAACACCTTGATCTGCTCAGCTTCATATTCGTGCTTTAAGGTGATATAAGGATTATCCCACTCGCCTATGCAGCCCAAACGCTTGAACTGCTCGCGCTGATCGTTGATATAACCGCTGACGAACTCCTCGCAAAGCTTGCGCAGCTCAACAACGGAAATGTCGGCGGAATTGCCGATGCCGGCTTTTTGTCTTGCCTTAAGCTCGGTGGGCAGACCATGGGTATCCCAACCGGGAACGAACGGAGACTTGAAGCCTGCCATATTCTTATATCGAACGATGAAATCCTTGAGGATCTTGTTGAGCGCGTGACCGAGGTGAATGTCGCCGTTGGCATATGGCGGTCCGTCGTGAAGAACAAACAAGGGCTTTCCCTCGCCTTGCTCCATCAGCTTTTCATAAACTTTTTCATCTTCCCATTGCTTGAGCATCACAGGTTCGCTTTTGGGCAAGCCTGCGCGCATCGGAAAATCGGTCTTGGGAAGATTCAGGGTCGCGTTATAATCCTTACAATCTTTACACATATACTTGTTCTCTCCAATAAAATTACAAAATAAACGGCTTATTCGCCGGAAACGTCATAGTTGTCGCCGAATTTGAGGTGGCTGAATTTGCCGGGGCGCTTGATGGAAACGCGCGTGGTGGCGTCGGTAACCTTCTGCGCCTCGCTGATCTGCGGAGCGGACTGAACCGGCTGCTGTACAGGCTGCATGGGCTGTGCAGGCACAGGAGCAACAGGCTGCTGCATGGTCTGTACCGGCTTTGTGGGATATTTTTCGTCAAGCTCCTGACGGCTCTGCTCAACATCGGACGCGGTGGGCAGATCATCAATGGACTGAATGTGCTTGGTGTAAAGCTCGATCAACTCATTTCTGAGCGCAACAGCGTCGGACTGCAATTGCAGATACTTTTCCTTCTCAGTTACAGTCATGGCGTTTGCTTCGGAAACAAGCGTCTGCGCCTTTTCCTCGGCTTCTCTGATGATCCTTGCCGCCTTCTCCTTTGCCTCTTTGATGCAGGCGTCGCTCATTTTCTGAGAGGTAAGCAGCGCGTTGCGCACGGTTTCCTCGTCCTCGCGGTACTCCTCAAGACGTGTAGCCAGGCGGTCTATTTTATGTACAAGATTAGTCTTTTCTTTCTTTTGCTGCTCAAAGGTAGCGATAACTTCGTCGATAAAGGCATCGACGTCCTCAACGCGGTAGCCGCCGCTGAGAGTTGCTTTTCTGAATGTGATATTCTTAATTTCCTCAATCGTAATCATTGGTAGCACTCCTTATCTAAAAATAATAACCGATATTCTGATACGGTGTTTTTTAGTTTCTCCTAAAACGCCGTTAATGACAAATTTACCCTTTCCTCTGACGGTCAGAGTATCCTTTTCGCAAACCGACTGACTTATGTTTTGGCATTCCAGATGATTTAGAAACACGTTTCCGGACAGGATCACGCTTTTGGTTTTTTCTCGCGAGAGTCCGGTGATTGCGGCGACTACAGCGTCAAGCCGCAGAGACGCAACGGTATATTCCTTTGTTTCAAAGCCTCTGCCCTGCGGCAGATCAGCTGTGTCGGCTTCTTTTATGGTTATGCCCACGTTGCCGACCTTGAACAGCTGGGACTCGATATAATCTCTGATGTCACTTTTGACAAAGGCAACGCACCGTCCGTCCTCTACAAGGATGTCGCCGACGGTTTCACGCTCTACGCCCAGCGACATCAGCGCGCCGAGAAAATCGCGGTGCGTCAGTCTGTCGCTTTTGCGAAACGAGAATTGCAGCGCGCAAAGCGGAAACGGCTCTTCCTCATAGAAGAACAGTCCAAGCATTTTTCGTTCGGCGTTTTCATAGCCGCCGAAAAACGCGTAGTCCGTAAAGCCTGCTGACTTTAAGTGCATTTCGGCAACCGCCTGTTCGCGTTCGGTTAGGAACGGAAAGAAATATGCCCTTTGACGTTTCTTGCAAAGAAACATCCCGTCGTCAAGCTTGGAAAGGAACAGCTTGTCGTTATCAGAAGTATACGCCACTGTTTTCAAGTTCATCCAAAAGGTCGTCACCGGTCAAATCAACATTGCTGGGAATGATGATGTAGGTGTTGGTAGCGACTCTTTTGATTTTGCCGTTATTGGCATAAGCGACACCGCTGAGAAAATCAAGGATCCTTCTTGCCATATCCTTATTGGTGTCTTCGAGGTTCAAGACAACGGTGTGTGTTTTCATCAGCTCATCCGCGATTGAACGGGTTTCCTCGCCAAAGCGTTCCGGCTTGAAGATGCCTACCTGAAGCTTTGCGGTAGCGTTGATGTTTACTACCTTGTTTCTGGGATTAGAGGTTGCCGCCGGACGTTCGCGCTCTCTTTCGCGTTCACGGGGAGCAGGTTCCTCATACTCATCCTCGCCCTCGTCGGCGTAGCCGTACTCATCGTACTCGTACTCGTCATCGGGAGCGTCCCACATACGTTTGAACTTATCTACTATTCCTGCCATTGTTTTTTCCTCCTGTATTATGTATAGTTTCTCGCGCCAAATAGCGCCGAGCCGACTCTAACCATATTTGCACCTTCCAATATCGCCTCATAATAATCGGCAGACATACCCATGGAAAGTATAGTCATACTTACATTATCTAATTTTTTTTGCGAAATGTCAATAAATAACTTGTGCATATTATTAAAATATTTCGAAATTTTGTGTTCATTTTCACAAATCGGCGGGATTGTCATCAATCCTTTGACCGAAACTCCCTCTAGTTCGGAGATTTGAAGAAGTAATTCTTCCAGATTTTCCTCAAACACGCCCGACTTGTTTTCTTCTTTGCCGATGTTTACCTCGACCAAAATATCGGTCGTTTTGTTGCGCTTTAGGGACTGAGCCGAGATCTCTTTTGCAAGCTTAAAGGAATCGACCGACTGGATCAGGTCAACCTTATCAACGATCTGGCGCACCTTATTGCTTTGCAGATGACCGATAAACTGGAGCGAGCAATTGGACAGATCATACTGCTCGTACTTTGACAAAAGCTCCTGAACGCGGTTTTCGCCGATGTGGTCAAGTCCCAAAGAGATCGCGTGGTTAATGGTGGGAACATCCACGGTTTTTGTTGCCGCGAGCAGCGTAATATCCTCGCGCCTTCTGCCCGATCTTTCGGCAGCTTCACATATTCGTTCGTTAATTCGCTTGTAGTTTTCCTCAACGTCAAGAAATGACCTTGCCGTCATACAAATCGTCTCCTTTTACTATCACTTTATCATACATAGATACGGTTTCCCCGTTAAAGAGAACGCCTTCCTCCGGAGATGGGTTGCAAATCACATAATCCTTTGTGGCGTACATTACGGAAATCTGCTTGAACTGCACCTCGCTGCCGTAGAGAACGTAAACGCCCTGCACCTTTTTTTGCTCCTTATGAGCATTATCGTTTTCGTCATAGGTGATCTTGGTTACGTAATCGTCGTGTATGGCGCGTTTACTCACGCGCAATCCCTTGTAGGTGCCCATACCGATCTCCACGGGTTCATATCGCGCCTGCAGCAAGCCCTCGTTCATATAGTCACACTGCAAAACGGCTAGCGCCTTGCCGTCATCGCCTCGCTGGATGCGCCGAAGTGTCGCCGGGATCGGTTCGGTTGAGGACGACGCGAAAAGCACGGTCAGACCTCCGTCATAGATAGAGAGCGAAGCGGCTTCGTCATCGGTGATCTCGCAGGCGACAAACCAGTTTACATTGCTGACGACCTTTCCCGCAACATTGGACGGCACCGGGCTGCTTTCGATATTTCGAAAATCTTTGAGCGTCATAGTGTCGATTTTGTTATATGGGAACGCGTTTTCGTATCCGTCGCAGTATTCGGAGAAATAGCCTGCCTTCGGGGTGGTAACAGAGCCTTTTCCGCTTCCGGACGCGCTGCGCAATTCATTGACGCGCGTAGTCAAATCAGCGATCTGTTCATTAAAATTTGTGATTTTTCCGGTCAAAAGCTGGCGCTGATTGATCGTAGTCAGTAATCTGTCGGCGTCACTGCGCGCGGCATCAACATTGATTTGGTTGACGTCATACAGATAGTTAATTAAATTGCTTTTAATATTGTTATTAATTATATCCACGCTGACAGCGCCTGTCATACTGCTTTCCTGGCTTTCCTTAAGCAGCTTGATTTTTGCTTCCAGCGCGTCGGCACGGCTGTTAGCGACAGCGTCCTTTTCGTTGGAAAAGACCTTGGCGATGTCGCTGTCGGCTTCAACAGCGGCGCCGTTTGACACTGTGTAGGAAAGAATGCCGTCGGAGTTATTTGGAATAACGGTCTCCTCGCGAATTATAAAGCCGTCGGCGGAGATAGAAGCAGTGACGGTGTCCTGCACGGCGTTTTCGGTTGGATACATATCAAAGTTAGCGCTGATAAGAAGGTATGTGACATATACCACCGCCAAGATGGTCAGCGCCGCAACCAATATGCGTTTAAACAGTAGTTTATCCATATAGCAGTCCTTTGTTGATTATCTGAACAGCCGCATCGAATAATTCTTCAAAAGAAGCATAATTATCCGCGTACAGCCACTGTATTTCTTTGTCACGGCGAAACCACGTCAATTGACGTTTGGCATAACGCCTGGTTTCGCGCTTTAGCTTTTCAATGCAATCGTCAAGCGACGCTTCACCCTTAAAGTACGGCGACAGCTCCTTATAGCCGATTGCCATGGCGGAGGTCTCGCTGCGAGGTGATTGAAGCACCGCCTGCGCTTCCTCAAGCAACCCCTGCTCCATCATTAAATCGACGCGCAGGTCGATTCTTTCATATAGTTTTTGACGATCGAGGAAATTAAGTCCCAGCTTGATCGCCTGATACAGCGGTTCCGTCAGCCTTGAGTTGGCTATCTGCTCGGTTATGGTCGTACCGGACGTGCGATAAAACTCTATGGCACGGATCACGCGTTTTGGATTTCGCTCGGCGGAAAGCCGCTGAGCCGACAGCGGATCAAAGACTTCAAGCTCTGCAAGCAAAGGCTCTATCCCCTGTTCTTCATATTTTTTTGTAAGCCTCCGCGTCAGTTCTTCGTCGCGCTGCGCGTCGGCAAACTGAATATTACCCAGAAGCGAATCTACATATAAGCCGGTGCCGCCGACAATGAACGGAAGCTTTCCCCTGCCGCTGACATCCTCGATGCAGCGCTTTGCGTCCTCGGTGAATTTTGCAACGGAATAAGACGCATCGGCAGGCAGAAAGTCCATCAGGTAATGCGGTACTCCCTGCTGTTCATCCTTGGTGGGCTTTGCAGTGGCAATGGTCATACCGCGGTAAATCTGCATTGAATCGGCGGAAATGATCTCGCCGTTAAAGCGCTTTGCAAGCTCTACGGAAAGTTTTGTTTTCCCCGAAGCGGTAGGTCCCACAACAGAAACGACCTTAATTTTATTGTTCAAGCAATCACGCCCTGCCGAATTGTCTTTCGATCTCACTTTTCTTCATCACTACCGTGATAGGTCTGCCGTGCGGGCAGTAACGAATGTCGGGATTATCCCGCAGGATGTTGACGATCGCCGTCAGCTCCTGCTCAGAGTTTTTGTTGCCCGCCTTGATCGCGCTTCGACAGGCAACGTTGTGGTAGAACCAATCCATTTTTTCGGAAAAGATGTCGTTCTTTCCCTGCGCGATATAGTCCGCCATCTCGACGACACAGGGTTCGATCTCCGCAGCGTCGATGTACTGCGGAGCACCGCGTACCAGCACGGTGGAATTGCCGAAATCCTCCACCTCAAAGGAACAGGCGGTGAACAAATCCAGATGCGCCACTGCGGCGTCATATTCCGCCTTTCCCAAGGTGACGGTGATCGGCTGCAAAAGAAGCTGCAGCGAGGCGCCGGCTTTTTCTTTTTTGAGCTTTTCATAGATGATCCGTTCGTGAGCTGCGTGCTTGTCGATCAGCAGCAGCTCCTTACGGTTACGCTCAACGATGATGTAAGTACCAAACGCTTCGCCAATATAGCGCAGCTCGTTTTCGGGCGGTGTGTAAAGCATGGACGGCTCGTCCTGCTTTGGCTGTTCAACAGGCGTCGCGGCAGAGTCTGAAGGCTTGTTCTGTTCCTGAGGCGCGGTGTTGACAAACAACTGCTCAGCCTTGGGAGTGTCCTCGTGCCGAAAGGCGTTTTCCTTTTTTGAGGCGCGAACGGATTCCTTGGAGTAAATATCAAACGGATTATCTGCGTCTGCTAACTTGACATCAAGCGGAGAAACGTTATTATCAAGAAAATCCAGATCCAGCATTTCGAAAGGATTTGTTTTTTCGGATTTTTCGGTCTTTTCGGGTTCGTCGGGCGTCACATCTTTTTCGGGAATCTCCGAATGTGACGGCTTTGACGTATGGTTCAAAATGACCTCGGCGTTCTGAAACGGACTGAATTTACGAATGTCATTAAAAGCGGTTTCCTTTTTGAAGGTGACCTGCTTTTGTGTGTCGAATTGCATCAACGCGGATTTTACCGCATGGTAGACCGCGTCAAATACAGGGCGCTCGTTGATGAAACGCACCTCTATTTTAGATGGGTGCACATTGACGTCGATGATCTCATACGGCAGCGTGAGATTCAGCACGCAGGAAGGAAATTTGCCAACCATGATCGAATGCTTGAACGCTTCCTCAAGCGCTGCCATCACGGTGCGCGACTTGACGTAGCGCCCGTTTATGAAAAAGTTTTGCATATTGCGGTTCGGCCGTGCGTGAACAGGCTTTGAAACATAACCGCTGACTTTGATAGCATCGAGCTGATATTCAACGGGGATCAAGCCGTTCGCAAACTCTCTGCCGAACACGGAATAAATCGACGACATCAGCTTTCCGTCGCCGAAGGTTTTAAGCGACTGCTTGCCGTCGCGAATATAGGTAAAGGCGATCTCAGGGTGCGACAATGCGGTCTTATCGATAACATTGGAAACGGCATTGCCTTCGGAAACATCCTTTTTCAGGAATTTTGCACGTGCGGGAATGTTGTAAAAAAGGTCGCGGATAACAAAGGTTGTGCCCACAGGACATCCTGCGTCCTCAAAGCTTCGCTCCTCGCCGCCTTCGATGACGTAATTTGAGCCGACGTCTTCCACTGCATTACGAGTGATCAATTGCAGGCGGGAAACTGCAGAGATAGACGCCAGCGCCTCGCCGCGAAAACCGAGGGTAGAGATCCTGTCAAGATCCTCCTCCTGTTTTACCTTGCTGGTAGCGTGGCGCAGAAAAGCGACCTTAACGTCATCCTTTGATATGCCGCAGCCATCGTCGGTGACGCGCATAAAGGTGGTGCCGCCGTTTTTTATTTCCACGGTAATGTGTTTTGCGCCCGCGTCAATGGCGTTTTCTACAAGCTCCTTGATAACGGAAGCCGGTCTTTCAACGACCTCGCCCGCCGCGATAAGCTCCGCAACGTGCTTGTCAAGTACATTGATAACACCCATGCTGTCACCTGCCTTTCGTTAAATCATTTTCTTTAGTTCATACAGTAAGTTCATCGCTTCAATAGGAGTCAGCGTGTTCAAATCTACATCCTGCAGCTTTTCGATGACCGGGCTTTGAGCGGCGGTGATAAGAGAAAGCTGACTATCAGCGTCCTCAGTGCGGCGTTTTTCGATATGTTGTTCCGATTTGCCGCTTTCAAGCTCTGAAAGGATTTCCTTGGCGCGCTGTATGATCGCGTTAGGAACACCGGCGAGCTTTGCTACCTCGACGCCGTAGCTGTCGTCCGCGCCTCCGGGAACGATCCGGCGCAGGAAGGTAATGTCGTCGCCGCGTTTTTTGACAGCGATGTTGTAATTTTTTACGCCTTCAAGCAAGTCTTCCATTACGGACAATTCGTGATAGTGAGTCGCAAACAGCGTTTTTGCGCCGAGCTTCTTTTTGTCGGCGCAGTATTCAAGCACCGCACGGGCGATACTCATTCCGTCAAAGGTCGAGGTGCCGCGACCGATCTCGTCAAGGATCAGCAGACTTTTGTTGGTGGCAGTTTTGACTATATGAGCGACCTCGCTCATCTCCACCATAAATGTGGACTGACCGGAAGCCAGATCATCGGAAGCGCCGACACGTGTAAAAATGCTGTCTACCACACCGATTTTCGCGGAGGACGCAGGGACGAAGCTACCCATTTGCGCCAGAAGCACGATCAGCGCGATTTGACGCATATAGGTGGATTTTCCTGCCATATTTGGACCGGTAATAATGGCTACTCTATCGCCCATGCTGTCGAGATAAACATCGTTCGGAACGAACGGCACTTCCTTCAGCAGCGCCTCCACAACAGGATGACGCGAGTCCTTGATGCTGATTATAGAGGACTGGTTTACCTCGGGACGAACATAGCGGTTATCAACGGCAACATTTGCAAGCGAGGTGAGTACGTCAAGAGCGGCAAGCGACTTTGCGGTTTTCTGGATACGATCCAGGTTTTCCGCGACGGAAATCCTGATATTGTCAAAAATCTGATATTCCATCGCAACGCATCTGTCCTTGGCGCCGAGAATACGGGACTCAACCTCCTTTAGCCCCGGCGTTATGTAACGTTCGCAATTTGTGAGCGTTTGCTTGCGGATGTAGGTTTCCGGAACCTGAGATTTATATGAATTGGTGACCTCGATGTAATAGCCGAACACTTTGTTGTAACCGACGCGCAGCTTTGGAATACCTGTTTTCTCGCGTTCCTCTGCTTCAATGCGCGCCAAAATATCCTTGGAATCGGTCATATCGGAAACAACCGAGTCAAGCTCGGAGTTGAATCCGCGCTTGATCATACCGCCTTCGCGGATAGTAAACGGAGGATTTTCGATAATGGCGTCATCAATCAATTGATGGATGTCTTCAAGCAAATCAAGGTTTTTGTAGATAAGTTTTAAGTGAGAAGCGGAGCAGCTCTCGATCAGTTTTGAAATTTGCGGCAGATTTTGGATCGCGGAACAAAGCGAACGCAGATCGCGGGCGTTTGCAGAGCCGTAGACGATTTTGGTCATCAGGCGCTCAATATCAAAAATGCCCGTCAGCGATTCAGTAAGCTCCAGCCGCAGCAGAGTATTGTTGACAAGCTCCTCCACCGCCGACTGGCGGTTGTTGATTCGCGAAATGTTCATCAGCGGATGCTCCAGCCACGAGCGTATCAAGCGCTTGCCCATTGCGGTTTTTGTTTTGTCGATAACCCACAAAAGCGAGCCGCGCTTTTCCTTGGAAAGCATAGTCTGCGTCAGCTCCAAATTTCGCTGGGTGTTGAAATCGAGGCTCATATACTGCGCTTCGGAATAAAGCTCAATATGGCTGATACGCTCCAAGCCGGACATTTGCGTTTCTTTGAGATAATTGATCAAAGCGCCGATTGTCGAGAGCAAAACAGGCGAATCCTTTACGTTGTCATACTCAGCGCCGAAGCGGTCAAGGACGGTTTGCGAGCAAAGCTTTACATCGAACTTAGGATCCTCCAGCATTTCCACACCGGCGGAAAGCTTTGTTTTGATGAATACAGGCAGCGATTTGATTTTTACAATATCTCCGCCCAGCAAAATCTCACGCGGGCTGTAGGACGACAGCTGATTGATCAAGCTGTTAACAGCGTCCTTGCCGGTGATCTCAGTTGCATATAATTCTCCTGTAGAAATATCGCAAAAGCAGAGCCCGATTTTCTTGTCGGCGGCAAACATACAGCAAATGTAATTATTTTTGCCTTCCTCAAGCATACTTTGCTCCATAACGGTGCCGGGAGTAATAACGCGTATGATGTCACGCTTGACCAAGCCCTTGGCAAGCTTTGGATCCTCGGTCTGTTCGCAGATGGCGACCTTATAGCCCTTGGCAACCAATCGGGCGATGTAACCCTCACAGCTGTGGAACGGTACTCCGCACATCGGCGCACGTTCCTCTTGACCGCAATCTCTGCCGGTCAATGTCAGCTCCAGTTCACGGGACGCGATTTTGGCGTCCTCGTAGAACATTTCATAGAAATCTCCGAGGCGGTAAAAGAGGATACAGTCCTTGTTTTGCTCTTTTATTTCAAAATACTGTTTCATCATCGGTGACAGTTCCGCCAAAATACTCACATCCTTTCCCTGTTATTTTTTGTTATGAGCAGCCGCCGCAGGTGCTGCAGCTGCCGGTGCAATCCGCCGCGTCGGCAGTGTCGGGATCGGCGCCCTGCGCGCTTTGCTGAATAATTGCGTTAACGCGGTTGAGCACAGCATCAAATTCGGATTTTGCGTCGTTATAGGCGATCATATTGCTGTTGGACATAATTTTCGAATAAACCTCGCGCATTTCTTTGTTAGCCTGCGTCAGCTTTTCCTGATTTCTGTCTTTTTTTCCTGCCTCATCGTTGATTATCATACGCTTGAGGTTAAATTCACCGATGAGCTTTTGCAGCTCGGTGTCGGCGTCGGCAACGTGCTGCGCGTTCTGCCAATTGATATAGGTTTCTTCCTGCTGTAAGGCTTTGCCAAGTTCTCTGGCAAGTGTGATAACGTCCATTTTATATACCTCCGTTTATTGTAATGAGCCCTTTAAAATCCAGTTGCGGGCTTGGGTGATTTTTACGTTTTGAAAGGTTCCGATCAAGTCGGGACTGCCCTCAAGCTCTACGATGATGTTGCCGCTTGTGCGTGCGTTCAGCTCGCCGGTTTTTTCCTTAACGCTTTCGATCAAAACTCGTTCGGTCTGTCCCACCATTGCGGAACAGCGCTTGGCGGCGATCTCCTCCTGCACATCCAAAAGCTCTTGGAACCACTTGGATTTTTCCTCGGCAGAAATAGGATCGTCATATTTTTCTGCGGGCGTACCCTTGCGCGGTGAAAAAATGAAGGTGAAAAGTGATGTGAACTCAACCTCGCGAATCAGCGACAGCGTTTGCTTAAAATCTTCGTAGGTTTCGCCGGGGAATCCGACGATGATGTCGCTTGTCAGGGAAACTCCGTCGATACGCTCCTTGGCGTAATTAATGGTTTCAAGATATTTTTTTCGGTCATAATGGCGGTTCATCGCCTTTAGAACGCGGTCTGAGCCGCTTTGAAACGGCAGGTGCAGATGCTTGCTGATATGTGTACCTCCGGCGATGGCGTCGATCAGTTCCTTTGAGCAATCCTTCGGATGTGAGGTCATAAACCGCAGCCAATAGTCGCCGTCTATGGAATCAATCTCGCGGATAAGCTCGGCAAAGGTCACGGGAGCTTGCAATGTTTTGCCGTAGGAATTAACGTTTTGTCCGAGAAGCGTGATGTCCTTGAAGCCGATGCTTATCATATCGCGCGCTTCCGAAAGAATAACATCCCTTTCCCTGCTGCGCTCGCGGCCTCTGACGTAGGGCACTATGCAATAAGTACAAAAATTGTTGCAGCCGTACATGATCGGAAGCCATCCCTTGAAGGTGCCGTCGCGTCGCACCGGAAAGCCCTCGTATATCATTTTGTCGTCGTTGCCGCGCTCAAATACGCGTTTTCCGTCAACAAGCGAGCGATATAACAGTTCGGGAAAATGGTGGAGCGAATGGGTGCCGAAAACCAAACCGACAAAGGGAAAGCTGTTGTAAATGCGGTTGGCAACGTGTTCCTCTTCCATCATACAGCCGCAAAGCGCGATGAGGATTTGAGGATGACGGCGCTTTAGGTTCTTAAGAGCGCCGACATTTCCGAACACCCTGTCCTCAGCGTGCTCACGCACTGCACAGGTATTAAAAAGGATGAAATCGGCGTCGTCCGGCGTGTCGGTAAAATCAAAGCCGGACTTTGCAAGCATACCCTTGATTTTTTCACTGTCGGCAACATTTTGCTGACAGCCATAGGTACGAATAAAAGCCAGCGGTTTTTCGCCGCGCTTGCGAATTTCCATTATTTCGGCAGTCAGCTGCATAAACTCCGACTGCTTTTCCGACAACTGCTTTGCTTTGATAGCTTCTCCCGACAAGCAAAAGCCTCCTCACCCATTTTGATTAACTAAAGTATTATAGCACATAATCTTGTGTATTTCAAGCCGTTTTTACACAATATTTCGTTTTTTATCAGCGAATCGGTGTGAAATACCCACCATATGTTGTGGGAATATCGCCGACAAGTACTGATTGCGCGATTTCAAAATCAGTAATAAAGGTCATAGTGTCCTTGTAGTCCACAGACGCGGTGACGATTTCACAGGTGACCAGCAGTCTGATATGATGGATAGTCTGGTTTAGTCCTGCCGATTCAAAGCTGCTTTCAAGCTCCGCCGAAAAGCTTCCTGTCAGACAATAGCTCAAGGGTATCTTCGGACCTTTGTTTGAGATAAGACTCAGTCCCGTAAATGCGCCCAGCGGAATATACATGGTACTGTTGTGTATTTTTTCACATTCCTTCTCAGCTTCTGCGACAACACGGCTTTTAAATGAATTGATCGCTGCCGCGTCGGTAGAAACAGACGACGGTCTGCCGTTTGCGTACTCAACTTTGGCAAAGTGTTCATAGCCGAAATCACCCTCGGAGAGCACCTGTTCTACAGCCTTGCATACGGCGTTCGAAGCGCTTTGACGCGCGAACGCGGGCAAATAACTGTTGCTGAAAACGCTGATTTTTGATTCAAACCCTTTGACGGCAAAAACTGTTACCGATAAGCAGATCAATAATAAGCACAATCTCTTATGGCGGCGAAGAAACAGCTTTTTTCTTGTTTTAAACGCAATCAAAAAAACACCCCTTGTTATACTACAAGAGGTGTTTAAAAATGTGCAATTATTCAGCGTCCTCGCAGTTTTCCTTGGAAGCGCAGCTTTCGCAGTCCAAATCGCAGGACTCATCGGTAAACATATCGGAAAAATCAAATTCCAGCAGCTCGCCGCAGTTGGGACAATTGATTTCGCCCTCAAGCAATACGTCCTCGGAAACGTTGATTTTTTCGCCGCAGGCGGAGCAGGTCACCTCATAAAAGGGATCGTCCTCATCGTCGAAATCATCATAATCGTCATCGTCGAAGTCGTCTTCCTCATCGTAATCATCGTAAAGCTCGTCCTCTACCTCAGCCAGATCCTGATCGATTTCGTCGACCTGAGCGCTGAGATCATCGTAAAGCTCTTCCATATCCTGAACATCGTAAGCGATGTCGTCGAGCAAGTCGATGATAGCGTTGATTACTTTTACCTCGGGCTTGCTTTCGTCAAGGGAAAGTCCCTCGCAAAGACCTTTGATATAAGAGATTTTTTCAGTTAAATTCATTCTGTTCTCCTAATTACGCTCTGCCCATATATTCGCCGGTACGGGTGTCGATCTGAATGACCTCGCCCTCGTCGATGAACAGAGGAACCTTGATTTCCGCGCCTGTTTCCAGGGTAGCGGGCTTTGTAGCGTTGGTAGCGGTGTCGCCCTTGAAGCCGGGATCGGTCTTGGTGACGGTCAGCTCAACAAAGTTCGGAGGCTCAACACCGAACACGTTGCCCTTGTAGGAAAGCACTTTGCATACCATATTTTCCTTGACAAACTTGAAGTTGTCGCCGAGAACGTTTTTGTTGATGGGAAGCTGTTCCCAAGTTTCTGTATCCATAAAGTAATAAAGATCACCGTCTGAATAGCTGTACTCCATATCCTTTCTCTCGATGAAAGCGGTAGGATATTTGTCGTTGGGGTTGAAAGTTTTTTCAACAACTGCGCCTGTAATCACATTTCTGATTTTTGTTCTGACAAACGCGGCGCCTTTACCGGGCTTTACGTGCTGGAACTCAACAATGGAAACAACCTGTCCGTCCATTTCAAAAGTAACGCCGTTTCTGAAATCACCTGCTGAAATCATTTTTATTACCTCCTATTTTTCAGTTCTGCGCACGCAGGCGCAGGTACATTACAGTTATTATACATAATTATGCCAAAAAAAGCAAGTGTTTTATAGAATTAACAGCTCCTTTGGCAGACTTACAAAGTTATTACACCCGTTTTCGGTAACACATACCATATCCTCAATGCGTACACCGAATCGGTTTGGCAGATAGATGCCCGGCTCGTCGGTGATGACCATTCCTTCTTTGAGAAGTGTGTCGCTGCGCGATGAAACAAACGGCAGTTCGTGGATGTCAAGCCCGACGCCGTGACCGGTGGAATGGCCGAAATATTCGCCGTAGCCTTCGTTTTTTATGATGTCCCGCGCGGTTTTATCGACCTCGCTGCACTTAATGCCGGGACGGATGACTTTAAGCGTTTCTGTTTGAGCGCGCAAAACAATGTCATAGACGGATTTCATTTCATCCGTGGCAAAGCCGACTGCGACCGTGCGCGTTGTATCGCTGTGATAGCCCTCATACACCGCGCCGAAATCGCAGGTGAAGAAGTCGCCGATTTTAACTTCGTCATCCGACGGGACACCGTGAGGAAGCGCGGTCTTTTTTCCGGTGATCGTGATAAGATCAAAGGAAACATCCTCTGCGCCGCGAAGCTTCATTTCGTATTCCAGCCGTGCGGCAAGCAATCGTTCGGAAACGCCGGGCTTCAGATAATTCAGCATTTCAAGATACGCGTTTTCGGAAATGCGCTGCGCCTCGGATATTTTTTCAAGCTCCGATTTGTCCTTGATTATTCGAATGCTGCCGATATGACTGTCGAGTTTTCCGTCGGCAATCAAATCGATTTTATTCTCGCTAAGCTTCTTTTTGTAAAAATCAAAGCGATTGACGGTCATATGATTTGCTTCCGAATGAACGCAATTTACAGATTCTGACGTAAGCAGCTCCAATATTGATTCAGATAGCTTTTGAAAGCAAATGACCTTGCACCCCTGCGCTTTATTTTGCGCCGCTTCAAAATACCGAAAATCGACCAAAAGAAAAACGCTTTCCGACGTAACGAGCAAATTGCCCTCACTGTGAAAAAAGCCCGTAAAGTAGCCGATGTTTACTTCGTTGGTTATGAGCGCCGCTTCGTTATGCCGTGAAAGGAATCGGCGCAAGTCGTTAATTCTATTTTCGAACAATCCGTTCATTCCATCAAATCCTTCAGCGCCGTAATGCCGAGAAAATAGCTTTGTTTGCCAAAGCCTGCGATCTGTCCCCTGCAAACCGGAGCGATCACGGAATGGTGACGAAATTCCTCGCGCGCGTGAATATTGGACATATGGACCTCGACATAAGGGATCGAAACAGCGGCAATAGCGTCGCGCAGCGCGTAGCTGTAATGCGTAAGCGCACCGGCGTTTATCACTGCACCGTCAAATTCAAGCCGCGATTCGTGGATCTTATCGATCAGGTCGCCCTCGTGATTTGACTGGTAAACCTCCGCTTCCATGCCGTTCTCTGCGGCGAAAGCAATGATCTCAGAGGCGATTGTTTCGGCGGTTTCGGTGCCGTAGACGCCTTTTTCGCGGATGCCCACCATATTGAGATTCGGACCGAGCAAAACTAATATTCGTTTCATTGAAACACTTCCTTTTACAATACAAAAAGCGGACAGGAAGCCCTGTCCGCTTGTTTGATTACCTGTATTTGCGTTTGCGAGCCGCTTCGGATTTCTTTTTGCGCTTTACAGAGGGCTTTTCATAAGCTTCTCTTTTGCGAACCTCAGCAATAACGCCAGCTCTGGCACACTGCTTTTTGAATCGTCTTAAAGCACTTTCAAGAGATTCATTCTCTTTTAATCTAATCTCTGCCATCTATCTTCCCTCCCATCTGCCAAAAGGCATGGGTAATTTGCATAAATTGCAAAAACTATTATACAATATGTCGCTATTAATGTCAATAGAAATGTAGAAAATTAGATTAATTTTATTTATTTGGGTTTAACAACAAGATTTACAAGCTTTTTAGGAACAACGATTTCCTTTAAAATCGACATTCCGTCAAGTGCGGCGCGTACCTTTTCGTTTGCTTTGGCTGTTTCAAGCATTTCTTCCTTGGTCGCGTTAACCGGCACGTTAAGCTTCGCTTTGATTTTTCCATTGACCTGAGCAACGATCTCAACGGTTTCGTCCACACATTTGGACTCGTCGTACTGCGGCCACCGTGCTTCCGCGAGGATTCCCTCGCCAAGCTTGTTTGCTTCGTAAACTTCTTCGGTTACGTGCGGAGCAAAGGGATTGAGCAGGATGGAGAAAATGCGAAGCTCTTCCCTGTTGATGGATTTTACGTTGGAAATGTCGTTGATCAGCGCCATCAAAGCAGCGATCGCTGTGTTGAACTTGATATTCTCGATGTCGTCGCCGACCTTCTTTATTGCCTTGTGGAACGCGCTCTCAAGCTCCGGACGGATCGTATCGCCGTCAATCAGGATGCTTTGCAGGTTCCAGTAACGCTCGATAAAGCGACGGCAGCCGCGAATGCTTGCCTGACTCCAGGGAGCCGCCTTTTCAAAGTCGCCGATGAACATTTCGTATAAACGCATGGTGTCTGCGCCGTACTCATCAACGATTTCATCGGGATTGACAACGTTGCCGCGCGATTTGCTCATCTTTTCGCCGTTCTCGCCGAGGATCATACCGTGCGAGGTACGCTTTGCATAAGGCTCGGGAGTAGGAACAACGCCGATGTCATAAAGGAACTTATGCCAAAAGCGGCTGTAAAGCAGATGCAGAGTTGTGTGCTCCATACCGCCGTTGTACCAGTCAACAGGCGACCAGTAATCAAGCGCTTCTTTTGAAGCAAGCGCCTCGGTGTTGTGGGGATCCATATAGCGCAGATAGTACCACGATGAACCTGCCCACTGCGGCATGGTGTCGGTTTCACGCATTGCAGCGCCTCCGCACTTGGGACAGGTCGTTTTGATCCAATCGGTCATATTTGCAAGCGGCGACTCGCCGGTATCGGTAGGCTCATAGGATTCTACCATAGGCAGTCTTAAGGGAAGCTCGCTTTCGTCGATCGGGACATATCCGCACTTGTCGCAATGAACGATCGGGATCGGTTCGCCCCAATAACGCTGACGTGAGAATACCCAGTCGCGAAGCTTGTAATTTACCTTGGAATGACCCTTGCCTTCCTTGGTCAGCCAATCAATAATTTTGACCTTGGCGTCGTCAACGGAAAGACCGTCGAGCATTCCGGAGTTTACCATAATGCCTGTGGCGCAGTCGGTGAAGGCTTCTTCCTGAACATTGCCGCCTTTTACGACCTCAATGATCGGCAAATCAAACTTTTTGGCAAACTCCCAGTCACGGGTATCATGAGCAGGCACCGCCATAATAGCGCCGGTACCGTAGGACACAAGAACATAGTCGGAAATGAAAATCGGGATCTCTTTGTCGTTGACAGGGTTGATGGCGCGAACGCCCTCCAGCTTGACGCCGGTTTTATCTTTTGCGACCTCGGTGCGCTCGAAATCGGACTTTCTTGCCGCAGCCGCCTGATACGCGCGTATGTCGTCCATATTTTGGAGCTTGTCAGCCCACTTTTCGATCAGCGGATGCTCCGGAGAAATTACCATATAGGTCGCGCCGTAGAGCGTGTCGGCGCGCGTGGTGTAAACGGTCAGCACATCGCCTGTGGTGGTTTGGAAATCGACTTCGGCACCGGTGCTTCTGCCGATCCAGTTTTTCTGCTGTGCCTTAACGCGTTCGGGATAGTTGACCAGATCAAGGTCATTGATGAGTCTGTCGGCATATTCGGTGATTTTAAGCATCCACTGGGATTTAACCTTGTGGACGACCTCGCTTCCGCAGCGCTCGCAAACGCCGTTAACGACCTCTTCGTTTGCAAGAACGCACTTACAGGAAGTACACCAGTTGACGTTCATTTCCTTTTTGTAGGCAAGATCATGCTTGAAAAGCTGAATAAAGATCCACTGCGTCCACTTGTAGTACTCAGGGTCGGTGGTGTTGATCTCGCGGCTCCAGTCAAAGGAAATTCCAAGCGACTGGATCTGCTTTTTAAAGCGCGCGATATTATTTTTTGTGACGATTTCGGGGTGGATATGGTTCTTGATCGCGTAGTTCTCGGTGGGCAGACCGAATGCGTCCCATCCGATAGGATACAGAACATTGAGTCCCTGCAGACGCTTTTTTCTGGCAACGGTATCAAGCGCGGTATAGGGACGCGGATGTCCTACGTGAAGTCCCTGTCCGGACGGATACGGGAACTCGATCAGCGCGTAGAACTTTTCCTTTGAGCTGTCGTCGCTCGCATGGAAAACGCCCTTTTCCTCCCAAATTTGCTGCCATTTCGGCTCAACTGCCTTATGATTGTATTTCAAAATAATCCCTCCAATGAGATTTAATCTACTAATTTTCTGTTATAACATCCGAGATGTCCACAGGCTTGCCGTCCTGCCACATTCTGTCGAGGTCGTAGAAAGCTCTCGCCTCGTTGTCGAAAACATTTACGATAACGTCGATATAATCAAGCAGGATCCATGTGTTGGAGCGGTAGCCCTCGATATGGCTGACGGAAATGCCTGCTTTGTCAAGCTGATACTCCACCTCATCGGCAAGCGCCTTAACATGGGTGGAGCTGCTGCCGGTGGCGATCACCATATAATCGGCAAGCACGGAAATGTCGCTGATTTCAATAACCTGTATTTGGATGCCCTTTTTGCCGTCAAGCGCTTTTACGGCAAGAAGCGCGGTTTCTAAAGATGTCATAGGTTTTGTCCTTTCATAACCAAATCATTATAACAAAACAGCTGATCAGGGTGGATCGCCGCCTGTTTTTCCGAAAGATTTTGCAGTGTGAAGCAACAGCTGAAAATCATCGCTTCTTCCAGACTCTTGCGCGATTTTTCACGCATTATCTCGGCGCCGTTATAGCTGCGCTCTTTGGAAGTGTAGTCGGCGGTGTAGATGATTTTTTCAAGCAATGACATACCCGCCCTGCCGGTTGTATGATAGCGCACGGCGTTGATGATGTCGGGATCTGATATTCCGAGGTGCGTTTGGATGTACACGCTGCCGCTGACGGAATGCCACAGCTTAGGCGCGATTTTTTGTACATCGTCTAGAATTATACCACCATCGCGCATAATTTGCAACTGCTCATCCTTCGAAAACTCCTTTGTGATGTCATGCAATATGCCGGCAGTATATGCTTTTTCCTCATCACATCCGTAAAGTCCTGCCAGCAGCACTGCTTCCTCCGCTACATTGCAGCTGTGGATATATCGGTAATCGCCCATTAAGGGTCGGATGATGTTTTTATAATCGGTACTCACTCAATCACTCCGCTTATTTTTTTGCCTTTGGCAGCTTGATGATCGGCTCGTCGGGATTTGGACGGTACAAAACAAATTTGGAGCCGATAACCTGCACAACATCCGCTTTGCATTTTTCGGAAATAATGTCTGCGCATTCACGCGCGGAATAGCTGCTGTTTTCAAGGCGCTTGCCCTTGATCAGCTCGCGCGCGGTCAGCGCTGTGTCCGCCTGCATAAAAATGTTTTCGGTGATCTCGCCCTTGCCAACGATCAAGATCGTTTCCAGTTGATTTGCCAAGCCTCTCAAATAGGCTCTCTGTTTACTTGTCAGCATAATTTATCCTTTCAAATACTCCTCCAGCCTGCGTTTCAGCTCGCGAAGCGCCTTGCCGCGGTGGCTCACCTTGTCTTTTTCCTCGGCGGAAAGCTGGGCAAAGGTCTTGTCGCCTTGCATAAAAATCGGATCATAGCCAAATCCGCCGTCGCCGATAAACGAATATCCGATGGTACCCTCACAGATCTCTTCGATCTCTATTTTGCTTCCATCGGGCAAAATGCAGCAAATGGCGCAGGTATAATGCGCACCGCGCTTTTCGTCGGGAACGCCGTCCAGTTCATCGAGTATACGCTGAGTTCTGTCCTCATCCGTGACGCAAAGTTCAGGGCAATATCGGGCGGAATAGATGCCCGGTCTGCCGTCAAGCGCGTCTACACAGATTCCGGAATCATCGGCAACAGCCGGCATTCCTGTTTTTTCATAGGCAGCGTTTGCCTTTAAAAAGGCGTTCTCGCGAAAGGTGGTACCGGTTTCGTCAACCTCATCGAGCACCACGCCTGCCTCCCTTGCGGAAACGGCTTCAATTCCCAGCGGATTGAGGATCCGCTCCATTTCCACCAGTTTTTTTGCATTGTTGGTCGCTATAATAAACTTCATTTTATATCTCCGTTTTTTCAAACAGCGCGCGTGCGAAATCCTGTGCGTTGAATGGCTGCAGATCGTCGATTTTTTCACCGACGCCGATATATTTGACAGGAATGCCCAAGCCTTCCTTTACAGCGAGTACAACGCCGCCCTTTGCTGTGCCGTCAAGCTTTGTAAGAACGATTCCGGTGATACCCGTTGCATCGCGGAACTGCTCCGCCTGATTGACGGCGTTTTGACCTGTGGTAGCGTCAAGCACCAAAAGCTTTTCCTTTGCGGCGTCGGGAAGCTCGCGGTCAATAACGCGGTTGATTTTTGCAAGCTCGTCCATAAGGTGCTTTTTATTGTGAAGTCTTCCTGCGGTGTCGCAGATGATAACGTCCGATCCGCGAGCCTTAGCCGCCGCGATAGCGTCAAAGATAACCGCAGCAGGGTCGCTGCCCTCGTTTTGCTTGATGATCTCACATCCGCTGCGCTGTGCCCAGATGTCCAGCTGATCGATCGCCGCCGCGCGGAAGGTATCAGCCGCGGCAAGCAAAACACGCTTGCCCTGATCGGACAGCTGCTTTGCCATTTTTCCGATAGTGGTGGTTTTTCCGACGCCGTTGACGCCGATGACCAGAATAATGGAAGGAGAAGTCGAAATGTCGAGTTCTTCTCCGCCCTCAAGCATTTCGGCTACGATGTCCTGTAAGTAACCGTTGATGAGCGCCGGGTTGGTTACACTGTCCTGCATAACGCGCATACGCAGCTCTTCACAGATACGCTCGGCTGTGGGAACACCGACGTCGCCCATAACAAGCAGCTCTTCCAAATCCTCAAACAGATCCTCGTCTATTTTGGTATAGGAACGCAGCATAGAGTCGATCTGACCCATAACGGATTTTCTTGTCTTTTTAAGTCCTTCTTTGATCTTACTGAAAAGTCCCATAATATCAGTCCTTTAATTTGATTTTATGCCGAGCTTTTCGGCAACCTCTGTCGAACGAAGCTCCAGCAGCTTGGAAATACCCTCGTCCTGCATTGTAACGCCGTAGAGCACGTCCGCTTCCTCCATAGTGCCGCGGCGGTGCGTAATGAGAATGAATTGTGTTTTTTCGGTAAGCCGGCGCAGATAGCTTGCAAAACGGTTTACGTTGACGTCATCAAGCGCCGCTTCAATTTCATCCATCACACAGAACGGCGCCGGGCGCACCTTCATGATTGCAAAGTAGAGCGCGATGGCAACAAGCGCCTTTTCGCCGCCGGAGAGCGCGTCAAGATGGACGACGATCTTGCCCGGAGGATGAACGATTATGTCGATACCGCTTGTGAGGATGTTCTCGGGGTCCGAAAGCGACAACGACGCCGTTCCTCCGCCGAACAGTTCTTTAAAGGTGAATGTGAAATTGCGGTTGATCTGCTCAAAGCTTTCAACAAACACCTCTTTCATTTGCTTGGTGAGTGTAGTTATAAGGCGCTCGATCTCATTCTTTGACTTTTCGACGTCCTTTACCTGCACGCTCATAAACTCATATCGTTCGGAAACCTCTTTGTATTCCTCTATCGCGGAAACATTGACATTGCCCAAGGCTTTGATGCTTTGCTTTAAGCTTGCAAGACGTTTTTTCGCCTTGTCCTGATCTTCAATCTCCACCGCTGCCTTTTCCGCTTCGCGGCGTGTTAGCTCATATTCCTCCCAAAGCTTGGAGATTATAGTGTCATATTCCTTTTGAAGGTTGATTTTCCGCTCTTCCAAGCGTGCCAGCTCTCTGCCTGAGATCTCCCTCTCGGAAGTTTTGCTGCGTTCGGTATTGCGGATCTCCACACTTCGCTTTTCAAGCAAATTGCGCTGTTCATTAAGCGCGTCTATCTGTTGTGCCTGTGTTGCCTGAGTTTGCTTTAAACTGTCGATCAATTTTTTAAGATCGTTAATTTCATTGTTTTTATCTTCGATTGCAGACTGAACAGACTCGATCTGAGCTGATAATTCAGCCTTGCGAGCGGTGTTGTCGGTGCCGGAGCTTTTGGCAATTACAATCTCGGAATTAAGTGCGTCAATATCCTTTTGAGCAGTGACGATCTCCAGACGGATGCCTTGTAATACAGCGGTCAGCTTTTCTCTCTGTTCGCCAAGCTGAGCACGGTTTCCGGTCACGGCGTTGACCTTTTGCTCCGCGTTCGCGATCTTGCCGTTCAGTTCACTGAGCCTCTCTCTTGCCTGTTCCCTGCTCTGCTTAAGCCCTTCGATTCTTTGAAGCGCTTCCTCGATCTCTGCCTGTGCGTTCGCAGTGCTCTCCTGCTGCATTTGAAGTTCGTTTTCGCAGGCGCGTTTTTCAGCGTCCAGTCGAACCAGTTCCTGCTGTTTGTTGGAAAGGTCGGCGCGTGTGCCGAGCAGTTCGGCTTCAAGAGCCGCGCTTTCACGGTTGAGCTGTTCAAGCGTTGCTTCGGACTGCTTAAGCTGATTTTGCAATTTATCTGTTTGCTCCTTAAGCTGAGCGATTTCAGACGCGCGGCTGAGCACGCCGGTGCTTTTTGCCAGCGAGCCTCCTGTCAGAGAACCGCCTGCGTTAACGACCTGTCCGTCAAGGGTAACGACCTTAAAACGGTAGGCGTACTTTTTGGCTATGGCAGCAGCGCTGTTCAAATCCTCGGCAATAACTATTTTGCCGAGCAGCGATCCGAGAATATTGTTAAATTTATTATCGCAGCTGCAAAGCTGCGCGGCAACGCCGACAAACCCGTAGCAATCATCCAAACCGCTTTCTCTGAGCTCTCTCGGCTTGATGGTGTTGAGCGGAAGGAAGGTCGCTCTGCCGCCGTCGGTGGATTTCAAAAAACGGATAGCCTGCTTTGCGTCCTCATCGCTGTTGACAACGATGTTCTGCATTGCGGCTCCCAGAGCGATTTCGATAGCGACCGCGTACTGCTTGGGAACTGAGATCACACGGCTTACAGGACCGTAAACTCCGTGCAGCCTGCCGCTTTTTGAAGCGTTTACAACGGTTTTAACGCTTTTGGAGAAGCCCTCCAGATTGCGTTCCATATTCTCCAAAAAGCTAATTTTACGCTGATGCTCGCGTACATCCAGGCTGAGCCGGTCACATTCTTCTTTAAGCGCGTCGCGTTTTTTGCTTTTCGACGCCGCCTTAAGTGTCAAGCCGTCAATAGCGTTGCCCAGTGATGCGATCTCATTTTGTGCGGAATCGCAGTCGGCGTTGTATTTTTCCAGCATCTCGTACAGATCTTTGATTTGTGACGCCTTATCGTTATTTTGCTCCTTAAGCGTTTCAATACGCTGTGACAATTCATTAATGGAGCTGTCGGAGGTCATATCAATAACACGCGCGTCAGCAGACTGAGTTGTAAGCGCCGACAGCTCGGCAGTCAGTGCCTGTAGAGCGTCTCCGCTTTTGCCTGCATCGAGATTGACAAGATTAAGCTGCTCGCTTACTTCGGCGTAGTGCTTTTGTTTAGAAATGATCTCGCCGTCCAGAACATCGATTTTATGCTGCTTTTCGGCAATGGCTTTTTCAAACTCATCGGCGTTTTTGTCTGCCTGTTCGATCTCGTTTTGAATACGCTTAATGTTTTCGTTATTATGAAGAATATCGTTTTCCGCAACGGAAATCTGCGCATTTTTTTCGGCGATTTCCGAATCGATCGCGGCGCTCTGACTGCGGATTTCTTCAATTTTAGATGCTATTTCGCCGTTTTTGAGATAAATCTGCTCAGACTCAGCCTGAATATCCTCCAGCGCCTGTTCCGCTTCATCATACTGCGACTTGGCAATGGAGATTTTTTCGTCCTGCTGTTTAAGGCTGTCCTGGGATTTATCGAGAGTGAGCAGCCACAGCGCGATTTCCAAGCCGCGCTTTTCCTCGGAATATGTCAAAAATTGCTGAGCTTTTTCGCTCTGCTTTTTTAAAGGTCCTACGCGTTCCTCCAGCTCGGTGACAATATCGCGAAGCCTGAGCAGGTTGTCCTCTGTGTTTTTCAGCTTGCGCTCGGCGTCGATTTTGCGGTAGCGATATTTTGAAATACCGGCGGCTTCCTCGAATATTTCACGTCTGTCCTCGCTTTTGGACGAAACAATACTGTCGATTTTGCCCTGACCGATCATTGAATAGCCGTCGCGACCCAAGCCGGTGTCCATAAACAGTTCGTTGATGTCCTTTAGGCGTACTGCCGCTTTATTAATCAAATACTCGCTTTCACCGCTGCGATAGTAGCGGCGCGTTACCGCGACCTCGTCGCCGTTGAAGTCAAGAAAACGGTCGGTGTTGTCGATGTTAAGCGTAACCTCGGCATAGCCTGTTTTTTTTCGTTTGTCGGTTCCGTTAAAAACAACGTCCTCCATACGCGAGCAACGCAGGCTTTTTGGCGACTGTTCGCCGAGTACCCAGCGAATGGCGTCGCTGATGTTGCTTTTGCCGGAGCCGTTCGGACCGACAACCGAGGTGATGCCGTTTTCAAAGCTTAATTTAGTTTTATCGGGAAAGGTTTTGAAGCCGTGGACTTCAAGAGATTTCAGTCGCATTACATACCCCTAACGCATACTTTCCTAATCTGTCGTCAAATTTTATCGTGATTTCATAACCCATTTCGCCGAGCTTTTTAAGATTGGCTTTTTTCTGTCCCAAAAATTTTGAAACAGAACGCGGATTTATCGTAACTGTCACACGTTTATCCATAAGGTCTTTTGCCTGTGACAGAAAGCTGTCGAAAAAGATCTTGTTTTCGCAAAGCTCTTTAAAGGCAGGGTGATATGAATGATCTAAACTTTTATTTTTCAGGCTTTCGGAATAGTGCAAACCGAGCCGTATTAAATTAATGTCAGCCTTTGCAAACAAAAGAATCAGCTTGGCGCACAGCGCGACAGATTCCTCCATGCTGTACGGCACAAACTTACCGCTTTGATATAGCTCGGCAAGCGGCGTGTCGCGCATAACGACTGTAGGATATACACGCACTGTGTCCGGCTTAAGCGAAACAAAGCGCTGCGCTGTTGCCATATCGCTTTGCGGTGTTGCTCCGTAAAGTCCGGTCATCATCTGCAAGCCAAGGGAAAAGCCAAACCGCTTAATCATTTCGGAGGCTCGGACAACATCCTCAGCTGTATGTCCTCGATGATTTAATTCCAATACAGAATTATCCATCGACTGCGCTCCCAGCTCGACAGCCGTGACGCCGTAGGATCTTAAAACTGTCAATACCTCTTCGTCGATCGCGTCGGGACGCGTTGACACGCGAATCCCGTAGAAATGCGGCAAATACGGCGCAGCGCTTTCCAGCAGCGCGCGCATATATTCCCTGTCGATTGCTGTAAAGCTTCCGCCGAAAAAAGCGATTTCGGTTTCCTTGGCGCGCTCTCCCAAATCCGACAGTGCGCGTTCCAGAGTGTTTTTTACATCCTCCGGCTTAGGCTGATCAGCCTGACCGGTAATATTCTTCTGATTGCAAAAGCTGCACTGATGCGGGCAGCCGTTGTGCGGAATGAATACCGCGACATTTCCGCGTTTAATAACCCATCAGCTCCAACGCTTCCCGCGCCGCCTGCTGCTCCGCTTCCTTTTTGCTGCGTCCTCCGCCCTTGCCTATCACATTGCTGTTGAGATGTACCTCAAATACAAAGTGCTTGTTATGGTCGGGACCGCTTTCGGAAACGAGAACGTATTCAAGCCGTTCGCCGGGATTTTTTTGAATGATTTCCTGCAAGGTCGTTTTATAGTCCTTGACCTGCTTCTTTTTGGAACTTTTGATTGCGGGAATCACAAAATTCAAAATATGCTTTGACGCAGATTCCATTCCGCCGTCGATATATACGGCGGCGATCAAGGCTTCAAACGCGTCGGACAAAATGGACGGACGTTCCGCACCGCCGTTGTTTCTTTCACCCTTGCTGAGCAGCAAATACTTGCCCAAATCAATACGCTTGGCAAATTCAAACAACGATTTTTCACAAACCAGTGCCGCGCGAAGCTTTGTCAGCTCTCCCTCAGGCAAATCGGGGCAATGATTGAAAATATAATCGCTGACCACGACAGACAGCACCGCGTCTCCCAAAAACTCCAAACGCTCGTTATATGGGATGTGCTGAGACTTGCGCTCATTAGCGTAAGAGGAATGGGTAAGCGCCGTTTCCAACAAGGAGACGTTGTGAAAGTGATACCCTATCTTATCTTCTAATTCCATAATGCTACTCCGTTATTTAAGCGATGAGGTAATTTCCTCGATCGCCTTTGCTTCTACATAGTTTTTGCACAGACCTACGGCATTTTTAATAGTGCGTGCTTTAGCGTCACCGTGAGCCTTGAAAACAGGCTTGGAGCAACCAAGTATAGGCGCGCCGCCGTAGGTGTTGTAATCGAAGCGCGTTTTCATACCTTTAAGCTGTTTCATCAACAATGCAGCCGCTATTTTGCCTTTGGTGCTGCCGGCAAACATATTCTTGATTTCCTTCATCAACACTGCGGCAACACCCTCATAGGTTTTGAGGATCATATTTCCGGTGAAACCATCGCAGACAACAACGTCGCAGACGCCCTTGGGAATATCTCTGCCCTCAACGTTGCCGATAAAATTGATGTCACTTTTTTTAAGAATAGCATAGGTTTCGCGGTAAAGCTCCGTGCCCTTGTGATCCTCAGTGCCGACGTTAGCAAGACCGACGCGCGGATTTGCTACTTTCATTACCTTTTGCATATATACCGAGCCCATAATGGCAAACTGGCGGAGCATTTCGGGACGGCAATCAACATTGGCGCCGCCGTCGAGAAGCATAAAGCATCCGGTAGCGGAAGGCAAAACAGGCGCAAAAGCAGGGCGCTTGATGCCCTTGATGCGCTTTACGCCGAGCGTTGCTCCTACACACAGCGCGCCGCTGTTTCCGGCGCTGATAAAGGCGTCGCCTTTGCCCTCGCTGAGCAAACGCAAACCAACTCCCATTGAGCTGTTCTTTTTGGATTTGAGCACGCTGTCGGCGGCGTCGTGCATGGTCAGCACCTCGTCGCAGTCCTCGATTTCCATATGTTCAAGAGAAATGCTGTTGGCAGACGCTGCCTCCATGATGGCGGTTTTGCTGCCGGTGAGAATAACTTCAACACCATGCTCCTGCACCGCCTCGGCGCAGCCTTTGATGATTTCGAGCGGCGCGTTATCGCCGCCGAATGCGTCAACAATAATTTTCATATCAATCACCCGCGTTCTCAAATATAAATTTATGTAATGAATCTATCGCGCGCTGCGCGTATGCCGCGGCGCGTTCGCGTTTATCCTTCGGTCGCTGCGCAAGCTCCGGCAAAACGCCGAAATTAGCGCCCATTGGTTGAAATTTCTTAACAGTGGGATCTGCTATATATCGCGACAAGGCGCCAATCATCGTATCTTCCGGAAGCGTAAGTGGTCTTTTTCCGGAATAGAGCCTGGCAGCATTGATCCCTGCCATGATCCCCGACGCGGCGCTTTCCATATAGCCCTCGACGCCTGTGATCTGTCCGGCAAAGAACAGTTGATTATTTTCTTTTACGGAATAATCACTATTTAAAACCTTTGGCGAACACAAAAAGGTATTGCGGTGCATTACGCCGTAACGAACAAAATCCGCGTTATGCAGTGCCGGGATCAGCGAAAACACACGCTTTTGTTCGGCAAATTTTAGGTTCGTCTGAAAACCGACCAGATTATACATTGTTCCGGCCGCGTTTTCTTTTCTAAGCTGCAGCAATGCCCATGCACGGTGTCCTGTGCGCGGATCGATCAATCCGACAGGTTTCATCGGACCGAACCGAAGCGTTCCTTCGCCGCGCTGTGCCAACACCTCAACGGGCATACAGCCCTCATAAACCTTGGGATTATTGACGTCAAAATCGTGCAGCGGCGCGCGCTCGGCAGCGATCAACGCCTGATAAAAAATCTCATATTCTTCTTTATTAAGCGGACAGTTGATATAGTCGTCATCGCCTCCGCGGTCATATCGCGACGCGGCGAAGGCATAATCCATATCAATGCTTTCCGCAGTGACGATCGGAGCAGCGGCGTCAAAAAAGGACAGGGAGCTGCCGAATTTGTCTTCAATGGCTTTTGCCAGACCGTCGGACGTCAAAGGCCCCGTAGCGATAACGGTGACTGCATCCGTCGGGATTTCCGTTATTTCCTCATTAATGACCGTAATGCGGGGATGAGCGGTAATTCCGTCCGTCACCAGCTTTGCGAATATCTCTCGGTCAACAGCCAAAGCACCGCCTGCCGGAACCTGACACTTGTCCGCGCATTTCATCAAGAAGGAGTCGAGTCGGCGCATTTCTTCCTTCAAAAGCCCTGCGGCGCTTTCAACGCGCATTGCCTTGAGCGAGTTGGAGCAGACAAGCTCTCCGAATAAATCTGTTTTATGAGCGGGCGTGCGCTTGTGCGGCTTCATTTCATACAGCCGTACATCTATGCCGCGATTGGCGATCTGCATCGCTGCTTCGCAGCCGGCAAGCCCCGCCCCGATAACATTTATATACATCACTTTTCTTCCGTTGTTACTGCTTTTGTAAAGCCGCAATCTGTGTTCGCGCAATACAGCGTAGGCTTTTTGCCTTTCTTCTTATAAAGGATCTGACCGCATTGCGGACATTTCTCATTAGTTGGTTCGTTCCAGCTGACAAAATCACAGTTGGGATAGTTTGAGCAACCGTAAAAAACACGCTTACTCTTTGTGTGCTTAACTATGACGTCTCCGCCGCACTTGGGACAGGTGGTTCCGGTTTTTTCGACATATTTTAAAATGTTTTTGCAATCGGGATAACCGGGACACGCGATGAATTTTCCGTATCTGCCCATTTTTACGACCATTTTTCTGCCGCATTTATCACAGACTATATCGGTTTCATCTTCCTTGAGCTTAAGCTTAACGCCCTCCATATCTGACTTTGCCTGCTTGAGCGTTTCTTCAAAACCGCCATAGAAATCCCGAAGAAGCTGCACCCATTCAACATCGCCGTTTTCAACCTTATCCAAATCGTTTTCCATACCGGCAGTGAATTTAACGTCGACAATATCGGGGAAGCGTTCCTTCATCAGCTGAGTAATGACCTCTCCAAGCTCGGTAGGAACAAGGCTTTTCGCCTCGCGCTTGACATATTCTCTGCCGGTGAGCGTGGTGATCGTCGCTGCATAGGTGGATGGTCTGCCAATGCCGTTTTCCTCAAGCGTTTTAATAAGCGAAGCTTCCGTATATCGCGCAGGCGGCTGGGTAAAGTGCTGGTTCTTTTTCAACTCACGGCACTTAACGGGCATATCCTTTTCCAAAGGCGGAAGCTGTGAGGACTTTTCCTCTTCCTCATCCTTGCCCTCGACGTAAAGAGCGGTAAAGCCCGGGAAATCCACATAGTAGCCTGACGCTTTGAAAATGTAGCCGTTGGCTTCAATATCCGCCTGTGTGGTCTTTTGAACGCAATCTGCCATTTGAGAAGCGGTAAAGCGGCTCCAAATAAGCTTATACAGCTTGTACTGGTCAGTGCTGAGGCTGCTTTTTACGCTGTCGGGCGTCAGCGACGGCATAGACGGACGGATAGCTTCATGACCATCCTGCGCGTTGCTTCTTGACTTGAAAAAGCGAGGCTTCGGAGGCAAATAATCTGCTCCGTAGGTGCTGTTAATATACTGCGTTACCTCATCAATAGCAACATTGGAAATACGAAGCGAGTCGGTACGCATATAGGTGATCAAACCGGTGGCGCCCATACCCTGAATGTCAACGCCTTCGTACAGCTCCTGAGCCACGCGCATTGTGCGGCGTGACTGAAAGCCCAGTTTGCGCGAAGCTTCCTGCTGCAATGTCGAAGTAATAAACGGCGGCGCCGGGGATTTTTTTCGCGTACCGTGCCTTACCTTGGTTACGGTGTACTGCGCGTCGGTCAAATCCGATTCGATTTTATCCGCCTGCGCCTGATTGGTGATTTTCAGCTTGCCGTTTTGATCGGCATAGAGGCTGGCTGAAAAGCTTTTGCGACTGCCCTTGGGGATGAATTTTGCGTCGATCGTCCAATACTCCTCCGGCTTGAATTTGCGGATCTCGTTTTCACGGTCAACGATTATTCGAAGCGCGACCGACTGCACGCGTCCTGCCGACAAGCCGCGGCGGATCTTTTGCGAAATAAACGGACTTAGCTTGTATCCGACCAAGCGGTCCAGTACTCGTCTTGCCTGCTGTGCGTTAACTAAATCCTGATTGATCTCACGCGGATGTGCCATACCGTTTTGAACGCCTGTTTTTGTGATCTCATTAAACTCAACACGCTGACTGTAATCCTCGGGCAAGCCGAGGATATATGCCAAATGCCAGGAAATCGCCTCTCCCTCACGATCCGGGTCGGTTGCAAGGTAAACGCTGTCGCTTTCGGCAGCAAGCGCCTTCAGCTCCTTTACGAGCTTTTCCTTTCCCTTGATGATGTCATATTTCGGCGAGAAATCATTTTTGATGTCCACGCTCAGACGAGCCTTCGGCAGATCGCGCACGTGACCCATTGAAGCAACAACTTCATAGTTGCTGCCGAGATATTTTTTTATTGTCTTTGCTTTGGCAGGTGACTCAACAATTACCAAATCTGACATTTTTTCCTCCTAATAAAGAACAAATTTTCTGCCCGGAAGAGAACGCACCAATTCATTCATCTCCAGGAAAGTAAGCGTACTTAACGCTTGCCGAACAGGCAGATTCAAATCTGCCGCCAGCTTATCTATATGAACAGGCTCATCCGTGAGGTAATCATAAACCAGCTTGGATTCGCCTCTCAATGTCACGTTTAATTTTGATTTTGAAACCACGGAAGTGGAGTTTTTTCGCTTTGTAACCTGTGCCGAAGATTTGCTTTTTGTCGTCTCTTTCGGCACCGGCTCATGTTCTGCTGCGATAGTATTATTTGATTCGTCGATAAAATCATATACGGAAGGACTGCTTTTCCCTTTCACGGGCACAGCCAGAATATCCGCCATTGAAATATCGTCTAAGTCAATATCCTTAGGTTCAACCTCTAAACGGTCAAACGCAGCTAGAATATCCATAAAATCCGTTATCGGGATCGCCGTACCTTCTTTGATGCGAAGGTTGCTTCCCGCGTTTTGAGGACTGTTGTTGCCGAGCAGCGCAAACAGCTCCTTGCCCATTTCAAGAGCAAGGTTTGCCGTGATAAGAGAACCGCTCTTTTTCCCTGCCTCGATCACAAGCAGACCGTCGGACAGCGCGGCAATTATGCGGTTGCGGGCAGGAAAGTAATAGTTGCGCGGCTCTTCATCGGGCGGATATTCGGAAATAACAGCTCCGCGCGAGGTGATCGCTTTGCGCATCATTGCGTTGTCAGGCAGATAGCGGCTGTTTATACCGCAGCCGCGTACACAAATCGTCACACCGTTTGCAGCAAGTGAGCCGCGGTGCGAGGCACAATCAACGCCCAACGCGCCGCCGCTGACTATGGTGACTTCATATTTTGAAAGCGAATATGCGATTTTGTAAGAATTGGCGATACCGTATCTGGTAGCACGGCGTGTTCCGACAATACCGATGCTCAAACGATTGTCCAAATCCGGCAGCTTGCCGTCAATATAAATCACAGCAGGCGGCGCATAGATATTATAAAGACTCATCGGATACGAATCATCATCAATTGCCAAAACAGAATACTTCAACTGACGGCATCGGTCGAGCACCTCATCCGCCTTTGTCAGCGGAACAGTGTTCAAATGATTGATGTCGTCGCTGTGCAAAAAGCCGCAAAGCCTCCACTCATGTTCACCGGCATTATAAAACGCGGTAACATCATGATAGCTTTCCAGAATCTTTTTAATTTTCGGCGTGTTCCAGCCCAAAGCCAGCGACAGCCAAATCCAATACTTAGCATTTGCGGAAATCATTCTTTTACCATTTCCCAAATCAGAATCGCGGCAGCAACAGACGCGTTAAGCGACTCCGCCTTTCCGTTCATCGGGATCGTAATCAGGTGTTCGCACGCCCGCAGGGTCTCAGGCTTGATCCCGTTGCCTTCATTGCCGACAACGACCGCGCAAGGTGTTTTGAACACGGTTTCAGTGACTTTTGCGGCGGAAGACTGCACAACAGCAGCATATGTATGCAGCTGAGGATGATCTGAAAACCAAGCGGACAAGCTGTCGGTAATCAAAACAGCCAGTCTGAACACAGCGCCCATACTTCCGCGTACAACCTTGGGATTGAAAATGTCGCAGCAATCCGACGACATAATTACGCCGTCGACGCCAAACGCCTCAGCAGACCGTAAAATCGTGCCGAGGTTGTTGGGATCCTGTACATTATCAAGCGCAAGAAATTTTCCGCCATTCTTTATTGTATCAAAATCAGCGCTTTTGTCAAGTGCTTTTATAACGCAAAGTACCCCCTGCGGCGTTTGAGTATCGCTTAGCAGCGAGAATATCTCGGGCGTCACTTCATAGGATTTTTGCGCGGCATTCACTAACGCGGCGATTTCATCCGTGTTTTTTTGAGCCGCCTGTGCGGTCACAAACAACGTCTCCACCTCTGCACCGCTGCGCAGCGCATCGGTGCAAAGGCGCAAGCCCTCAGCGATAAAAAGTCCTGTTTGACGGCGGTATTTCGCGCTTTTTTTAAGCTTGACAGCGTTTTTAATTTGCGCATTATCCCTGCTGGAAAGGTTCAACATAAAAATATCTCCATATAAAGCAAAAGCGTTTGGGAACTCCAAACGCTGTTACTGTCAAATTAATTAAGCATTTTTCGCCTGCTCAACCAGTGCGGTAAAAGCAGCGGGATCGGCGATAGCGATTTCGGAAAGCATTTTACGGTTGAGAACAACGCCAGCCTTCTTCAAGCCGTTCATAAACTGAGAATAGTTGGTGCCGTTTGCCTTGCAGGCAGCGGAAATACGGGTGATCCACAGACGACGGAAATCTCTTTTTCTCTGCTTACGACCGATATATGCATAGTTGCCGGACTTCATTACGGCTTGTTTAGCCATTTTAAAGTGCTTGGATTTTGCACCCCAGTAGCCCTTGGCAAGCTTTAAAATCTTTTTTCTTCTTTTGCGAGTCATCATCGCGCCTTTTACTCGTGCCATTATCTATTACCTCCGATATTTTTAATGTGGTGAATCAAGCTTATTATTTGTAAGGAATCAAACGCTTGATCTGAGGCGTATTGGTTACGTCAGCAACAACAGTCTGGCGAAGACCTCTTTTACGCTTTCTGGTTTTCTTGTTCAAGATGTGGCTCTTATTCGCGTGAGCGCGGATAACTTTACCGTTTTTAGAAAGTTTAAAACGTTTTTTGGCACCGCTGTGGGTTTTGATTTTAGGCATAATATATATCCTCCCTTTATGAATTACTTATTGGGCTTTGGCGCAAGAAACATTAACATATTGCGACCTTCAAGCTTTGCTGGTTTTTCAACAACCGAAACCTCCGCGCAGGCTTCTGCAAAACGCTTCATGGTATCCAAACCGATTTCGGGATGTCCCATTTCACGTCCTCTAAAGCGGATGGAAACCTTTACCTTGTCACCGTGCTTGATAAACTTCAAAGCGTTGTTCAGCTTGGTGTTGAAGTCGTGCGTGTCGATATTCAAAGACAGTCTGACTTCCTTGATGTCAACGATGCGCTGGTTCTTTCTGGCTTCCTTTTCCCTTTTTGCCTGCTCAAAGCGGTATTTGCCGTAGTCCATTATCTTGCAGACAGGCGGTGTTGCCTGAGGAGCGATTTTTACCAAATCGAGATTCTTTTGTTCTGCAATATTCAGAGCGTCTCTGGACGACATAATACCCAGCTGCTGACCGTCCGGTCCTATAACTCTAAGCTCTTTGTCACGAATTTCCTCATTGATTTGAGTGTTGTTTTCTTTCTTGCCGATGGTTGAGCACCTCCAAAGCGTTAATAGATAACAAACAGCGCGGACAGAAATACATCCGTCCGCGCAGCAATACACATCAAAAGATTTTGTATTGACCCGTGCAGACGGTACCCCACAGGTGAAAGCATTTCTGCTTTGCTTTATTGTCTTAGTTATTATAAACCATTTTTAATTTCTTGTCAAGCATTATCTGCAAATTATTTTAAATTGTCATACATCAGCTTCACAACTCTGTCTGTTGCCTTACCGTCGCGGTGATCAAAGAACATATCGGCAAACGGACCGATTTTCTCAGTGCAATAGTCTTCGTTTTTGATTGCGTTGATGACATCTTCAAGAGAATATGCTATCTTGCCGGGAACAAACTTCTTGAAATCGAAGTAAAAGTCGCGATCCTTAATGTATTTGTCAAGGTCAAACGCATAGAAAATCATCGGGATATAAAGCAGCGACGCTTCAAAAACAAGCGATGAATAGTCGGTGATTATAACATCGGTGATAAACAGAAGGTCGTTAAGCTCTGTATCCTCGGAAAGATCTATAACCCTGTCGGAATACTGCTCGGGGATCGGCTGTATATCTGTAACAAAGGGATGATGCTTGATGATGATAGCATAATCATCGGGAATGCTTTTGCATACCCGCTCAACGTCAAACAGCTCGGTAGGATAAAAAGCGGTTTCCTTGACCATTCCGCGGAATGTAGGCGCGAAGAGAATGATTTTTTTGCCGATAAAGTTCGGGTGCTCCTTATAAAACTTCTCAACTGCCTTGTTTTTATAGTCGTCATCAAAGAACACGTCGGTTCGCGGAATACCTGTGGCGACGATGTGGTCAGTCGAGATGCCGAAGCCCTCGGAATGACATTTTTTGCAATATGTAGAGCTTACGGTAACATAGTCGTAGCTTCTGTGGTTGCGTGTGGTCTGCGGCGAGCCCTTGGGCTTTGAAAGTCTTGTAAAGCCAAAGGTCTTGAACGCGCCGCAAGCGTGCCAAAGCTGGATAAGACGGGTGTCCTTTTTGAGGTCAATATAGTGGATCATAGGAGTGAACTCATCAAGGAAGATCACCTTACTGGTTGCACAGCACTTTGTGAAGGTAATAATTTCCTTCAGCGTCATAAACGAAATGGTGTGTTCATTCAGAATGAAATTGACATCTAAGCTTTTATCATCCTTGATTTTGTCATAGATAAAAGCAAAGTTGCCGGAAATATCATTTCGTCTGAGTGAGATAAAGGTGATTTTGTTCTTTTTGATTTTTTTAAGCTTAAAAATCAAGAACAGTGTTTTGAAAATCCAGCGCTTGAAGGTCCAAATGGAAACCTTGCAGTTTGCCGTATTGGAAAATCTCCAGAAAATATATGCCATAAACCGCTTTGAAGCTTTTTCGTCATTAAAACGCGCCGGCATACGCATTACACCCGAAAGCCGGAACAACGCCTCCAGGATAAACAAAGGAAGCATAACGATGGCAAAAAGGTACTCCAATATTTTGGTGATGCGGTTTACAAATTTGACAACGCCTCTGCGCAGCGGTGATTTCATAATTGCGCGCTTGTCCGGAACAAAGGAATAATAGCCATCCCTGCACTCATACTTGAACTGGAAATTATCGACCAGACATTCCTCAGGCTGCATATTGATTTTCAGCTTTTCCTCGTAATAATCCACAAAAGAAAAGTTGAGATACATTTCGAACGGAAGATACTGGCTGCGGGTCTGCCAAAACAGTAAATCAAGACGATAGGTATAGCGTCCGGAAAAATAGCATTTTCCGTCTGTGTGAATTACATTGGACAAGACAAAAGGTATTCTTCTGTCCTCTACCCCATTGGTAAAATATAGGATCAATTTTGGTTTAGAGCTGAAATGAGAGTTGATTACGGAATCGGTAACGGAACCCATAATCGACAGAATCATTCTGTCTTCCTCGATCAGCAACTCCTTGACTTCAATCTGATATTCCACAAATACACCTCAAATTTCTGTTTATAAGGTTTTATTTTACAAGCTCGGACATTCTTTGCACTGCTTCGGAAATATCCAGACCTTTTTGATATAAAGACGAGGAGCCTGCAACAAAAATGTCCGCGCCGCATTCGCGCATCTTACTGCAAAGCTCCCAGCTTACGTGACCGTCAACCTCCATAAGCAGGTTTTTGCCGCTTTCATCCAGAAGCTTTCGCACCGCGCAAAGCTTTTCCATACTGCCTTCCACGATCGGACGTCCCGCAAAACCGGGATATACCGTCATCACCAGAACGCCGTCGATCTTGTCAAAATAAGCAGGCAGAACATCAGGCTTGGTATCGGGGCTGATGGCGACGAAGGGAGACGCTTTTCTTCTGCGGATCTCATCCAGCACCGCGCCGAGATCCTCGCAGGCTTCATAGTGCACCGCAACGATGTCGCCTTCGCCGATTTCCATAGCGTCAAAAAACTGCTCCGGCTTATATGCCATAATATGAATATCGCGCTTCATATGCTTTAAGACAGTCTTTGTCGCCCTGATCAGACCGGTGTCAAGCGTGATGTTTGGCACAAAATGGTTGTCCATAAAATCCAAATGGATGTATTCCACGCCAAGGTCGTCAAGAACAGTCAGCTCACGCTCTAAATTCAGCACGTCAGCACACATCAGCGACGGAGAAAGCATACCTTTCATAGTAACTCCTAATCTGTGATAACCATCACTTTGGCAAAAAATTCGGTGTTATTCTTCATAATATCCAAGCCCTTGTCCATATCGGCAAGTGTGACCCGGTGGGTGATCAGTTTTTCGGCGTTGATGGTGCCCTTTGAAAGCGCGTTGACCACCATATTCCAGTCGCTCTTGTGGGTATCGCTGTAGCTGGAATTCCATGTGCCGAAAATAGAGAGCTGCTTTCTGAGGATCTGCCAATAGGTGTTCTGCGGGAAGGTGAAATCGCCGTGGGGATTTCCCACAAAAATCACCTTGCCGCCCGAAGCGGCAGCCTCAAGGCAATTGCAAGCTGTGACCGGGATACCGACCGCCTCGATCGCGATGTCCGCGCCTACACCGTTTGTTTTTTCCTTGACCCATTCAATGGCGTTTTCACGCGAAGAATTGCAATATTCAGTAAAACCGAGAGATTCGATAAAGTCCCAGTTGTTTACGTCTGTGCCGACCAGCAGGACGCGCGCGCCCCATGCTCTCGCCCACTGCGCGATAAGCATACCGATAGTGCCGGGTCCGAAAATGGCCACATTGTCGCCGACCTCGATTTGCGCGCGGCGCAGCGCGTGCAGAGCAACTGCGCAGGGTTCGGTCATCGCGGCGACCTCGAAGGAAACATTATCTGGAATAGGAACAAGGTTCCATACGGGAACACGAACATACTGGGCGTAACCGCCGTCACTGCGCGAGCCGAGATAATCATAGCCCTTGCACATTTCATAATCACCGTTGTTGCAGTTTTCACAGTGCTTGCAGGGGATCAGCGGAAACACAGTTGCACGCATACCGATAAGATCTTTGTTTTTTTCATCGCCGACGCCTGCTACCTCTCCGGCAAACTCATGACCGGGGATCGTCGGGAAGTGATAGGTGCCGTTGACGAAAATGCGAGGAATATCCGATCCGCATATGCCGCAGGCGCGTACACGGAACAGTACCTCGTCGGGCTTAACCTCGGGCATCGGATAATCGCAGTATTCTAAATTTCCTACTTCTCTGAGTACTCTTGCTTTCATAGTATCCATATCAGTTTCCGCCTTTCAAAATGGACTCGAAGGTTTCCAAATCCTCGATGGTGGTGATTTTCAGGTTGCGTTCGCTTCCCTTAACCATTCGGATCTCCATGCCGTGGCGGTAAGCGATTTCGCTGCTGCCCGCCGTGGCGCCGATCTCTTCGTCCGTGACTTCGTTATGTATCTGATAGTATTTTTTGAATTTAAAGCTTTCGGGAGCTTGTCCGGCGAACAGCTCGCTTCTTTTAAGCAGCTGATCGATGATAACGCCGTCCTTGCTTTGATATACGGTGTCTTTGACAGTGATGACCGGCATTGCGCCGTCAAACTCGGTCGCGCCCTGTATGCAGGCAGAGATGATCTCGTCCGACACAAGCGGACGCGCCGCATCGTGTACGATGACGATTTCGGTATCGGGACAATTCTCATCAATACACTTTAATCCGTTATATATGGAGTGCTGTCTTGTTTTACCTGCAGGCGCGTAGCCGCGGATCTTATCCACGCCGTACTTTGCCGCGTATTCCTCGACAAAGCCCTGCCACTGCTCGCTGACGACCACTACTATATTATCGATCTCAGGATGCTTTTGAAAAATATCAAAGCAATAAGAAATGATCGGTTTGTCTTGTACCATCAAAAACTGCTTCGGACGGTCAACACCCATTCGGCTGCCGACGCCGCCTGCAAGAATTATGGCGGTGTTCATAAAATCCTACCCCTTTTTAAAAATCAAAATCTCATTGTCTCAACTAATGATTATAGCATACTAGGCTGCCAATTGTCAAATTGAATCAGTTTTTTCTTCTAACACAGCTACCGAACGTCTGATTCCTTCCGTTAAATCGACCTTCGGCTGCCAACCCAAGGCCTTGAGCTTGCGATTATCAAGTATCTCCGGCACCTGACGAGTCGGCGTCATAAGCTCCTCAGGTTCTTTTTCATCCGCCGGATTTGCAAAAGAAAGTGTGATGTTACGTTCGGGAAACGCCGTGCACGCCGCTTTTGCAAAACCGCGGATGGTAGTGTCGGAAGCTTCATATGAAATGTTGTAGGGAGCTGCATCCTCGCCGCTGAGTAAAATGTACAGCAGCGCAGCCGCTGTATCGGTCACATAGCAAAAGGATCGCTTTGCCGCGCCGTTGGACTTGAGCAAGATGTTCTGCCTGCGCACCGCGTTGGCAATGAACTGCGCCCACACACGGTCATCGTCCAGAGACGCCGCGCCGTAAATATATGCCGGACGCGCGATTTTGACGTGCATCCCGTATTCACGGCAGAAGCTCGCCGCCAACGTTTCGCTTGCGCGTTTTCCCATGGCGTAACAGTTTTTATAAGAAGTGAAGTCAATATATCCGACATCATCCTCTTTGATCTTCTCTTTGTCGCCGAAAATACAGCCGTATACCTTCAGGCTGGAAACGACCAGCGTCGCCTTGCTTTGACTTTCCTTGGCGTATTGCAGCACATTGGCGGTACCGGTCAGGTTAGCGTTGATAGTGCCCACAGGGTCGGTTTCGAACTGAATGTTGCTCGCCTGGCTTGCCGCGTGGATGACATAGTCGGCTCGCGGAGCCGAAATCACATCCGTTACATCCTGCACGCAAAGCTTTATGTCGCTGCGCTCAAGCAGTCTGCCAAACTTCAAACGTGCCTTGCTTTCGTTTCTGACCAGAGCAAGTACCGTGATGTTGTCATGGTATAAATCGTTGCGCAGCAGCAGTGACGCGGCAAGATAAAAACCGATAAAGCCGCCGGCACCCGTGATGAGAACCGTCGAGTTCTTCAATTTTTGGAAATCTGCTCCGCATTCGGCGATTTCATATAAATCGGAGTAAACGCTTTTTTTAACGCACTCTTCCACATTAAAGCCCATATTTGAGTTCTTCCTTGGCAAATCGTTTATAGTTTTCATAATAGAACTGTGAGCGCAGTGTGATCAGATCCTCGGGAGTCGTAACCTTGATATTAAAGCGTTCTCCTTTAAAAAGATGTACTTTCTCTCCAAGCTCAATAAAAAGCTCGCTGGACGAAACGGGATTTAATATACCGCGCTTGTATGCTTCTTCATGCGCCCATATGATCCGTTCCATGGTATAGCCCTGCGGCGCCTGGGTGATATACATAGTATTTCTGTCGTAGCTTTTTCCGCAGGTTTCTCCGTCGGTGCTATAAAGCAACGAGTCGATGCTGGGCGTCACAGGTACGGCTGTTTTATATTTGACGGTATGATCAATGCAGTCGGAAATAAGCTTTTCGGAAAGCATCGGACGCACGCCGTCGCATATTAAAATCAAATCGTCGTCTTTTTTTGAAAATGACGCTGTTGCCATTACGCCGTTATGAATGGAATCAAATCCGGTAGCGCCGCCCGGAACAATGGATTTCACCTTGCGAACATTGAATTTGCCGATCAGTTCTTCAAGATAGCCGATCCAATCTGCTTTGCAGGCAACGACAACGGCGTCGATCCTCGGGTGGTTCGCAAAATGCTCCATAGTATGAATGATTATCGGTTTTCCGCCGACCTCCAAAAACTGCTTTGGCAAATCGGAGGACTGCATTCGTACGCCGCTTCCGCCGGCGAACAACATGGCTGTAACCATCATCGTGGCTCCTTTTGGACATAGATATACTAATAGTTATTTTAAATGTACCACCAAATAACAACTTTGTCAATTTACAGTCTTGTAACTCGCGTCGAAATCCGCAGACAGAAATTTTCTTGAAAAACAGATATTAATATGCTACAATAATGATATTGGAGTGATGATATGGATAATCAAGCGTTTCAAGCTCCCCGTTGTGAGGATCATATTCCGGATACGGATGAGTTGACTCTTAAAACCGAAAGACGGTCGCTGCGCAAAACGTCTAACGAACTCGGACTGTTTATTCTTTTATATTTTCTTCTGATGCACTGGATCTGCTCCGTCGCCGTAAACGGCGTTGTAGAATCAGGCATCGTGACATTGGAAAATTCTCTACTGCTGCAGTTCTTTATACAAATGATCGGCGCTGTAGCCGCACCGCTGCTTGCCGGACTGGTCTATAAAATAATGTCCAGACGAAAAATCAGCGCTTATCTGCCAAAAAGCCATGTGCCTCTGCAAACACTGGTGCCGCTTGTGATGATAGGTTTGGCAGCGGCGATCATAGCTAATAATATCGCGGGCTTGTTTGACAGCAATATAAACTTGTTCCGGTTAAAAAACTCCGCATCACAATTCACGGAAACAAAAAGCATTCCCGAAATGGTGATGTATGCTGTTTCGGTCGCGATAGTACCGGCGTTTGCCGAAGAATTTGCGTTTCGCGGCATTGTGATGGGAGTGCTTAGAAAATACGGCGATGCCTTTGCTATCATCGCGTCTTCCGTTATGTTCGGAGCAATGCACGGCAACACAACGCAAATCGTTTTTGCGTTTGTGCTGGGGCTGATTTTTGCATTTGCCGACTGCAAAGCAAATTCGATCGTTCCTTCCGTTATCATTCACTTTTTTAACAACTTCTATTCCGTGCTGCTGGACATAATGCGCACAAATTTAAACTGGGACAATGCGATGCTCAGCGTTGTACGTCTTGGCATTATGGTCAGCTTTTGCCTATTGGGGATCTTTTCATATTTGTACTTCTCCAATACCGACCGTCACTTCTTCCGGGTTTCAAACAAAGATCCAAACGCTTTTTCATCCACGGATGTTCTTTCTCTCAAGCCGAAAATGTACATCTTCTTCACCTCGGTCGGCGTTATTATTTCACTCTGCCTGTTTTTATGGAAAACGGTGTATTACCTCTTACCGTTGGATATACAACAAATGATACCGAATTGGATGATATTATAGTATGGACGATAAAGAAAAATGGATGCGACTGGCGCTTTTGGAAGCGCAAAAAGCTTTTGAAGACGATGAAGTACCGGTAGGCGCGGTAATCGTGCGAAACGGCGAATTGGTAGCCGTTGGCAGAAACCGCCGGGAAAAAAGCAAAAATGCCCTTTGGCACGCCGAAACCGACGCCATAAACAATGCCTGCACCAAGCTTAACGGATGGAGGCTTTGGAACTGCGAGCTGTATGTAACCCTGGAGCCATGCCCTATGTGTGCCGGAGCGATACTCAACGCGCATATCCCAAACGTTTATTTTGGCGCCTACGACTTTAAAAACGGCTCGTGCGGAACGATTACCAATCTGTTTGAGATGCCATACAATTTCAAGCCGCAATACGAAGGCGGCATATTGCAGGATGAATGCGCGGATATTTTAAAACGCTTTTTTAAAAAACTGCGGTAAACTGACACGTAAAAGTACAAAGCAGTGACTCTCTCCGATTATTTGGAGAGAGTTTTTTACTAATAGCGATTAAAAGGGTTGCAAAAAACGCGTTTTAGCGTTATGATATAGGATGATAATCAGACAGGAGGAAAAGATATGTTTAAAAAGAAAGTTAAAAAGCTTGTCCCCGTTTCCCTTTTGACGGGTTATTTGGGCGCGGGCAAAACCACAGTATTAAACCACATTCTCGCCAATCAGCAGGGCTATAAGGTCGCGGTCATCGTCAATGACATCGGCGAGGTCAACATCGACGCATCCCTGATTGCAAAGGGCGGCGCTGTTACCCAAAAGGATGAAAACCTTGTTCCGCTGCAGAACGGCTGCATTTGCTGCACCCTTAAGGTTGATCTGATGAAGCAGATCATTGAGCTGGCACGTTCCGGTAAATTTGACTATATCCTGATAGAAGCTTCCGGCATTTGCGAGCCCGGCCCGATCGCAGGTTCTATTTGTATGCTTGACGGCACGCAACAGCAAGCCAACCTTCCTGCCGTTGCCTATCTTGACAGCATTACAACGATCGTTGACGCCAAAAGAATGGCAGATGAGTTTGGCTCGGGCAAAGCGCTGCTTAACGACGACTTGGACGAAGAGGATATTGAAAACCTGCTGATCCAGCAGATCGAATACTGCACGACCATAATCCTGAACAAAGTTGATCTGGTTACTCCTGAGGAAAAAAAGGCTGTGCTTGAGGTCATAAAGGCGCTGCAGCCTGAGGCAAAGATCATCGAAACAAACTACGGCAAAATCGACGTTGCCGAGGTGCTTGCCACCAACAACTTTGATATGAGAAAGATCATGCAAAGCGCCGGTTGGGTTAAGGCAATGGAGTTGGAAGGCGAAAACTCCGAGAATATGCACGACGATGACGATGACGACGATGATCACGATGAACACGAGCACCATCACGACCATGATGAGCACGAGCACCATCACGACCACGATGAGCATGAGGAGCACGGTCATCACCACCATCACCATCATCACCATCACGAGGAAGGCGAAGCCGAGGAATACGGCATCGGTACATTTGTATATCAAAACGTAAAGCCCTTTGACAAAACAAAATTTGAAAACTTTATTTTCAACGCTTGGCCGAAGGAAGTAATCCGCGCGAAAGGTCTGTTCTGGGTAACGGAAGCACCCAACACAGCCTATATCTTTGAGCAGAGCGGCAAGCAAAAGTACGCCACAGACGACGGCGACTGGATCGCCGCCTTCCCCGAGGAGGACAGAAAAGAGATCCTCGCGATGAATCCGGACATAGCTGCAGCGTGGCACCCGGTCTACGGCGACCGCGTTAACAAGCTGGTGTTCATTGGCAGAAAGATGGACAAGGCAGCCATTATCAAAGCGCTTGACGAATGTATTGCCGACGAAGCAAAATTCTGATATACCTGATATGAGAAAAAGGGGCTGTCGCATTAAGCTCCAACAAAGAAAAAGACCGGGTAGCCCGAAAGGGTTGCCCGGTCAGTGCTTTCGTAGTATAAT
>JBGUOX010000039.1:0-39171 GCA_045129995.1 Ruminococcus sp.
ACCCTTGCCCTCAGCTATCACTTCCTACTGCCAAGCGTGTAGTGGACTTTCACCACCGAGTTACTACCCATTCCGGGCAAACCAAAAGACAGCTCAAAGCAACGTAAAATGCTTTGAGCTGTTTTAATTATCATTCTTCTTTATTGTCGTCCGGTGAGGTTTCATCAGCTTGAGTAGCTTCCTCAACGGGCGCCGCTTCGGATGCGGAAGGCGATGTTGCAGGAGCTTCCTTTGCCTTTATTGTCACCTCGCAGGTCGCCGTGATACCGTTAAAGGACGTGACCGTAACGGTGCAGGCGCCTGCCGCCTTGCCGGTGATGACAAGCTTTTTATCAACAAACAACGCGGTTGCGTTTTTATTGTTTGTTGTTACCTTGCAGGTTTTGCGCGGCGCGTCGGTCGGAGTGAACTTGAGCTCCAGCGACTCCTTCTCGCCCACCTCGACGGTTACGGCGGTTTTGCTGAGCGCGATATTCTTTAACGCAGCTGCCTGCATTTGTTCCAAAACATTGTTTTGGATGGAACCGAGCGACGGGTTGATGTGCGAGGGAGTCATATTATCCTTCGGCACATTTGGATAGGTTGTGGAAGGAACCGTTGTTGCCGGCACGGTAGTCGGCGCGGTGGTCGCCTGAGTTTTTTTAGTCTTGGGCTTTACGGTAGTCGGAGGAACTGAGGAAGGCTCGGTCGCGGCGTTGGCGCCGTCCTCCTCTGTGACCGATTCAGCGTCGGGGTCATAGTAATTGCCCTCGCCGATGGGATGTACGCGATTGACTGCCTCCTGCGCCTCGGGATTTTGCGCGCCGGCGCAGGCGGTCAATAATGCCGCGCCTGCGATCATCGCAAGCAGAAACGGCAAAATTCGATGATTCATATTTTGTATCAGCCTTTCTTTACGATAGAGCCGAGCTTGTTTCTGGGGATCGAGAACGCGACGTTGTTCGCGTGGTCACCGACTCTTTCGAGAATGGTGAGCATATCAAGGAAAATGGTGCCGTTTTCGGCGCTGCAGGCGCCGCTGTTCATACGGTTGATGTGATTAAACTTATAGATTTTTACATGGCTGTCCAAGGAGCTTTCGGTTTCGATGACGGATTTCGCGATGTCAAAATCCACATTCTGAGCGTTGAAAAGCGTCAGTCCGTCGTCGATAAGCTTTGTTACAAGCTCGTCGAGATGGTGAAGCTCGCCCATTGCTTCATCGGTGAACTTAACCTTGTTCATCATCATTTCCTTTGCGTGCTCGGTAATGTTTTCGGCGTGGTCGCCGATGCGTTCGATGTCCTGGATCGCCGAATACATAACGCCCATGGTTTTTCGGTCGCTGTCGACGATGTCAAGACCGTTGATCTTTACAATATACCTTGTGATTTCGTGTGTGAGGAAGTCAATGACCTTCTCGTTCTTTTCCACCTTTTCTATCAGGTGTTCGTCGCCTTCAAAGAAGGCTTGCATTGCGTAGTGGTAATTTTTCCTTGCCAAATCGCCCAAACGCTTGCACTCGTTCTCAACCTGCAAAACAGCCATAGGCGGTGTGGTAAGGATACGGGTGTCGAGATAGACGGTTTCCATCTTTTCCTTTTCCTCGTCGGCGTCGGGCAAAATCAGCTTTGTCAGTCCCTCGATAAGACCGGAGAAAGGAAGCAGGGTAACAGTGATCGCGATGTTGAACGCGATATGCGTTGCGGAGATCTGCGACGCCAAGCCGAAGTTCGCGGCAGGGAGTATGGTTTCGATGAACGCTGTGAACGGAAGGAAAATCGTTATCAGCGTCATAATAAATGCACCGATGGCACTGATCAGGAAATTTGCGAGCGCGATTTGCTTTGCGGTGCGGTTAGCGCCCATAGACGACAGCAACGCCGCCGAGCAGGCGCCGATGTTGAAGCCGAAAATAACAAATACCGCCTGATTCAAATCGGTGATAACGCCAGCCATGGCAAGCGCCATCAAAATACCGACAGAGGCAGAGGAGCTTTGGATGATACCGGTAAAAACGATACCGACAAGAAGTCCTATCAGCGGGAAGGAAAGCTCATCAGCGAGGCTTTTGAACGCCGCGCTCTCTCCCATCCACTTCAGGTTTTGGCTCATCAGCGACAAGCCCAAGAACAACATACCGAAGCCGGCGGAGATTTGACCGTAATACTTGATATTGTTCTTTTTTGAGAAGGTGATGACAACAGCGCCGAGGAAAATAAATATCGGCACAAACGCCTTGATGTCGATCGCCATCAGCAGCGATGTGACCGTGGTGCCGATTTTTGCGCCGAACAAAATGCCGATCGCCTGACCAAGCTCCATCAGTCCGGCGTTTGCGAAGCCGACGACCATTGCGTCGGTCGCGGACGAGCTTTGAATGACGCCTGTTACCAGAACGCCGACAAGCATGGCAATAAACTTGTTGCTGGTGATCTTTTGAAGCAGCACTCTGAGTTTGTTACCGGCGGCAAGCTCTAAGCCCTCGCCCATGTTCTTCATACCGATCAAAAACAGACCTAATCCGCCGAGCGCCATTATGACCTTTAAAATACTGTCGTATGTACTCATAGATTCCATCCTAACTGCATTAAAGCCGTTGTTTTTTCTGTTCTCTATAATCTCTATGTCATTTCAGACACTTCTAGTATAACATATTTATCTGCTTTTTTCTACAATTATTTTATTTTTCCTGTATTTTATTTTTTTCGGGTTTTTCGGGCACACAAAAAGAGGTTGGCGCCGCCAACCCCTTTTGATCATTTTCCTGCCAAGGCTCTTTCAAGCCAAATATCGGCGATGTCCATTGCAAGGAACAATCCCTTTTTCTCGCTGGACTTTACCAGCTGCTTGCGCGGTGACAGATAAGGATCTGTCGCCATCAGCTGTACGGTTACCTTGTCGGCGATTTCCTCGCCGCCCACTTCTTTTTTGCTTTTTATCTGCAATCTGATAACATACGGCTCTTCCATATTGCCGTAGTAAATTTCATCGCCGCAACGAACAAGAGGTCTGCCCTTATAGGTGAAGAACTTCTGTTCCTGATTGCTGTCTGCCACAAGCACCAATCCTTTCTGAATTATACGTTAAGGTATGACTTGACAAGTGCTTCCAGCAGGTCATCGCGATCGATTTTACTGATGATATTACGGGCGTTGTTGTAAGTTGTAATGTAAGTTGGATCCTCCGAAAGAATATAGCCCACGATCTGATTTATGGGGTTATATCCCTTTTGCCTCAACGCATCGTATACAATGGTGAGTCCGCGTTTTATCTGGTCGTCCTTTTCATCGCCGAGTGAAAAAATCATTGTCTTTTCCAACATACTGAAACACCTCCCAAGCATTCTATTTGATTATTATACTATATTTTTGGAAAAAGTGCAAGGCTTTTTATTAAAAGAGTTTCCGCTTTTTGTTTTTTATCCTGATTTCTGCTTAAAGAGATCGGTTACGGAACAGCTCGCGAAAATCTAAAACGAGCGCCTTTCGGACAAGACGCTCGTTTGGATTTGATTATACGGTTACTTCGCCTTCAAAGACGCTTTCGGCATTGCCGGTCATATAGACGGTTTCATCGGTGTAGTTGATGATGAGGTCGCCGCCGATAAGCTTGACCTTGATGTCCTCGCCCTTTTTGCAGAAGCCGTTTTCAACAGCCGCTACCGCCGCCGCGCAGGCGCCGGTGCCGCAAGCCCAGGTTTCGCCCGAACCGCGCTCCCACACACGCATTTTGATGGTGTGGTCGTCGAGAACGGTGACAAACTCGGTGTTGACTCGCTCCGGGAAAAGCGGGTCAAACTCAAATTTTGGACCTACATTTTCAATGTCGATGCGGTCGATGTCGTCGCGGAACACAACGCAGTGCGGATTGCCCATGGACACGCAGGTGATGCGGTAAGGCTCGCCGGAGATGTTCACCTCACGGTCAACCACCTTGTCGCCGTCAAGCGCTACGGGGATTTCCGCAGGATCGAGGATAGCCTTGCCCATATCGACGCGCAGGGTAGTTACCTCGCCGTCGTTGGTGTATGCCTTCAGCTTTTTGATGCCGCTGAGGGTTTCGATCGTGATCTCGTCCTTGTCGTGAATGTCCACCATTCCGTGGTCATAGAGGAACTTGCCGACGCAGCGGATGCCGTTGCCGCACATTTTGCCCTCGCTGCCGTCGCGGTTGTACATCTTCATTTTTGCGTCAGCCACCTTGGACGGAGCCACAAGGATCAGTCCGTCGGCGCCGATGCCGAAGTGCTGCGCAGACAGGCGCACCGCCAGAGCTTCGGGGTTGTTGATCCACTGGTTGAAGGTGGAGAAATAGATATAGTCGTTGCCGCAGCCCTGCATTTTTGTGAAGCGCAGCTTGATTTTGCTGTCGCGCATATTGTTGATGTCAACAAGCTCGGTGCTGTGCTGGGAATAGCGGCTCTTAAGGCAGTCTGCAAGCGCGTTTGCAGTGTCGAGCGAGGTCAGGCACGGAATGTTGCGCTCAACGGTCTTGCGGCGGATCTTTACAGAGTCGCGCGACGGGATCCTGCCCTTTGCGGAGGTGGAGATCACGTACTGGATCTTGCCGGACTCGATAAGCGTAAGCGTGTTGTTGCCGTGCTCGTTTTCGTGTATCTTCTTGACGGCGATCGCGTCGATGCCGTACTTGTTGAGCACAGCGGCGGTGCCGTTGGTGGAATAGATCTTAAAGCCGAGGTCGGCGTACTTTTTGGCGATCTCGCCGATCTCCGCCTTGTCGGAATCACGGACGGTGATGAATACGCCGCCGTTTTTCTTCATTTTGTAGCCTGCGGCGATCAAGCCCTTGTAAAGCGCTTCCTCAAGCGTGCTGGCGATACCCAGCACCTCGCCGGTGGACTTCATTTCGGGACCGAGGTGGTTGTCAACGTTGATAAGCTTTTCAAAGCTGAACACAGGTACCTTGACCGCGATGTACGGGCTTTTGCGGTACAGTCCTGTGCCGTAGCCCATATCTTTGAGCTTTTCGCCGAACATTGCGCGGGTCGCCAAATCGACCATCGGAACGCCCGTGACCTTTGAGATGTACGGAATAGTACGCGAGGAACGCGGATTTACCTCGATTACATACAGCTCGTTCTCATAGATGAGGTACTGGATGTTGACAAGTCCCTTGGTTTGCAGCTCCAGCGCGAGGTTTCGCGAGCTTTCCACGATGATGTCGGTCATTCTGTCGGTGATGTTCCACGCCGGATAAACCGCGATGGAATCGCCCGAATGAACGCCTGCGCGCTCGATATGCTCCATAATGCCGGGGATGAGGATGTCCTCGCCGTCGCAGATGGCGTCTACCTCGATTTCGGTGCCCTGCAAATATTTGTCGATCAGGATCGGGTTTTCGATGTTCTGGGCAAGGATGATCGCCATATACTCCTTAACGTCGTCCTCGTTGAAGGCGATTATCATATTTTGACCGCCGAGAACGTATGACGGACGAAGCAGCACGGGATAGCCGATGGTTTCGGCAACGTTGAGCGCTTCCTCGGTCGTCATTACAGTTACGCCGCGCGGACGCTTGATGTGGTACTTTTCAAGCAGCGCGTCAAAGCGCTCTCTGTCCTCCGCCATATCGATCGCGTCGTAGGAGGTGCCGAGAATGTTTACGCCGTTGTCGCTCATAAACTTTGTCAGCTTGATAGCGGTCTGACCGCCGAAGGCTACCACAACGCCGAAGGGCTTTTCGGTGTTGATGATGCCCATTACGTCCTCGTTGGTGAGGGGTTCAAAGTAAAGGCGGTCTGCGGTGTCGAAGTCGGTAGAAACGGTTTCGGGGTTGTTGTTGACAATGACAACATCGTAGCCTGCCTGCTTAAGCGCCCACACGCAGTGGACGGAGGCGTAGTCGAACTCGATGCCCTGACCGATACGGATAGGACCGGAGCCGAATACGATGATGGTCTTTTTGTCGCTGTTGTTCTTTTTGATGAATTGTTCCGCCTCGTTTTCCTTGTCAAAGGTGGAATAGAAGTACGGCGTCTGCGCCTCGAACTCGGCGGCGCAGGTATCGACCATTTTGTAAACGGGCATCAGCGGATTTTTGATCTCCTGTCCGCTGAGCTCTTGGATGGTCTTGTCAAGGAAGCCGAGCTTTTTGGCGCGGATGTACAGCTCGTCGGTGAGGTTTCCGGATTTGAGCTCGTTTTCGGCGGCGATCAGATTGCGCAGCTTTTCAAGGAACCACTCGTCGATCATTGTGATCTCGTGGATCTGGGCAACGCTTACTCCGCGCTTCAGAGCTTCATAAACACAGAAGATTCGTCTGTCGTCGCAAACGCTCAGACGGTCGATGACGGAAGCCTTGCTGAGAGTTCCAAATTCCTTGTCGTTAAGGGTGTTGTGCGAGATCTCAGCGCCGCGCACCGCCTTCATAATCGCCTGCTCAAATGTGGGCGCGATAGCCATAACCTCGCCGGTCGCCTTCATTTGGGTGCCGAGGTTGCGCTTTGCGTAAACGAATTTATCGAACGGCCACTTGGGGAACTTGATAACTACATAGTCGATCGCAGGCTCGAAGCAAGCGTAGGTGGTGCCGGTGACCGCGTTGCGGATCTCGTTGAGGGTGTAGCCGATAGCGATCTTGGCCGCAACCTTGGCGATGGGATAGCCGGTCGCCTTGGAAGCCAGCGCCGAGGAACGCGATACACGCGGATTTACTTCGATTACGGCGTATTCAAAGGTTTCGGGATCGAGCGCAAACTGACAGTTGCAGCCGCCCTCTACCTTCAGCGCGGAAATAATGTTGAGCGCCGCGGTGCGGAGCATTTGATATTCTTTGTCGGAAAGAGTGACGCAGGGCGCGATTACGATTGAGTCGCCGGTGTGAACGCCGACGGGGTCAAAGTTTTCCATCGAGCAGATGGTGATAACGTTGCCCTCGCTGTCGCGCATTACTTCAAATTCGATCTCCTTCCAGCCGGAGATGCACTTTTCAACGAGCACCTGCGTGATTGGAGAAAGCTCAAGACCGTTGGAGGTGATCTCGATCAATTCTTCTTCGTTGTTTACGATACCGCCGCCGGTGCCGCCGAGAGTGAAGGCAGGGCGGATGATTACGGGATAGCCGATCTCGTTTGCAAATTCGATGGCGGACGGAACGTCATTTACGACCGTGGAGGGAATGCAGGGCTCGCCGATGGACAGCATTGTGTCCTTGAACATCTGCCTGTCCTCCGCCTTGTCGATCGTTTCGGGCTTTGCGCCCAACAGCTTTACGCCGTATTCGTCGAGGAAGCCTTCCTTGGCAAGCTGCATTGACAGGGTAAGACCTGTCTGACCGCCGAGGGTTGACAGCAGGCTGTCGGGGCGTTCCTTGCGGATGATCCTTTTGACGGTTTCAAGCGTCAGAGGCTCGATATAAACCTTGTCCGCCATGGCGTTGTCCGTCATGATGGTCGCGGGGTTGGAGTTGACGAGGATTACCTCCAGGCCTTCCTCCTTCAAAGCGCGGCACGCCTGTGTGCCGGCGTAGTCAAACTCGGCAGCCTGACCGATAACGATCGGGCCGGAGCCGATAACCATTACTCGTTTAATATCCTTTTTCAGTGGCATATTATCAGTCCTTTTTTCAGTGGTTGGGGATTAGTGGCCGGTGTTCAGCGCTGCGGATCGCGTCCGCAGGCATTAAGCGTTATGCGTTTTTGCGCTCGTCCATCATTTTGATGAATCGGTCAAACAGGAACGAGGTTTCCTGCGGACCTCCGCAGGCTTCGGGATGGAACTGCACGGAGAAGGCGGGGATGTCGGTGTAGTTTACGCCCTCGCAGGTGCCGTCGTTGCCGTTTACAAAGCTTACCTCAGCGTCCTTGGGCAGGCTGTCCGACACGACAGCGTAGCCGTGATTCTGCGAGGTGATGAACACTCTGCCGGAAGCGAGCTCCTTAACGGGCTGGTTGGCGCCGCGGTGACCGTAGTGCAGTTTTTCGGTTTCGCCGCCGCGCGCAAGCGCCAGAAGCTGGTGACCGAGGCAGATACCGAAGATCGGGATCCCGGAGTCGCAAAGCTTTTTGAGCTCCTCGATCACCGCCGTGTTCTCCTTGGGATCTCCGGGGCCGTTGGACAGCATTATGCCGTCGGGATCAAGCGCGAGGATCTCCTGCGCCGTGGTGTGGGCAGGCACTACGGTGATTTGGCAGTTGCGCTTGTTGAGCTCTCTGCCGATGTTGTGCTTTGCGCCGAAGTCCATAACTACAACGCGGTAGTCCTCTTTGTCGGTGTCAAAGGTCTCCGGCTCCTGGATCGTGGTACTTTCCACAGCCTGCACGATCTTGTAATTTTTCAGCTCCTGCATTTCCTCGTCGGTAATGTCGGGGGTGTACTGAATTTTACAGTTGAGCACGCCGTATTCGCGCACGATGCGCGTCAGGGCGCGTGTGTCGATGCCGCAGATGCCGGGAACGCCCTTGCTTTTTAAAAAGGTGTCAAGATCTCCCTCACTGCGGAAATTGGAAGGAACTTGGCACCATTCACGTACAATATAGCCCTTTAAAGCGGGAGAATCGCTCTCAAAATCGGCGGGAATTACCCCATAGTTGCCAATCAAAGGGAATGTCTGGATAACCACCTGACCATAATAGCTGGGGTCGGTGAGTGTTTCAAGATAGCCTGTCATTGCAGTAGTAAAGACAAGCTCTCCCGTGGTTTCTTTTTCGGCGCCGAAGGAGGTACCCTCGAACACGGTGCCGTTTTCAAGAATTAAGTATGCAGCTCGACTCATATTCTCTTTCCTTTCTTATGGTGTAAGCTGAAGCATCGGCAACAGCTAGTTTTGATATGTTTGGATGACCTGCTTGGCGACCTCAAGGCGGCTGACGCGAAGATCCATCGCCTGCTTTTCCAGGTAACGGTGCGCCTGCTCCTCGCTCATATTCAGGCAGGTGACAAGCAAAAGCTTTGCCCGGTCAATGATTTTTATGTCCTCTACCATCGTTTTCAGCTCGCGGTTTTCCTGTTCGACGCGCAGAAGGCGCGTGCGGAAGCAATCGGTGAACTGAAGGTAGTGGTGGAACAGATGGCGGTTGACGGGACGCGCGATGACCAAAACTCCGTGCGGCGTAAGCATATCGTTTACCTCGTCCGCGTTTTTTTGCGGCACGACGATCACAACGCCGGCGCGTGTGGTTTTGGCAAAATGAACGCTCAGCTCGATCCCGTTTTCGTCGGCAAGCGGCGCGTTGATGCAAATAAGGTCAAACGCCTGCTGCTGCGCCGACTCCTTGGCGCCATAGGCAGTATAAGACACGGTGATAGGTTGAAAGCCCTCGGTTTTGAGTATTTCGCCCAGCGCAGCCGCGCCTTGTTCCGAGGACGATATGAGTAATGTCCTTTTCATACGCACACCACCGCACTGTCTTTTTCAACTTATTATTTTACCCGATTTATTCGCTTTTTATTTTACAAAAAGGAAATATAGCATTTTTTTATCCTGCGCCGACTGAAAGCCGCCGCAGAATCAAATTTTTGTTAAAATTTTATAGTGTTTTGAAAGCGGCAAATCGTCCTGCACCGCAAAAGTGCCCAAAACCTTTTTCAAGCACCCTCCGCAAGAGATTCCAGCAGCGCGATCAGGTTTTCCACCGCGTAGCGGGAGTCGGAATCGAACGCGGAGTTTAGCGCCGCGGTGTTGAGATAGGAATGCTCTACCTCCTTTGAATAGCGCTGCAAAACGCGCAGCCGCGGATAGGGATAGTCCCTTTCGGCAAAGTCCGCGTCCATTTTTCCGGTAATGATATAGGCGCATACGATGCGTCGGAGGCAGTACAAAACATCGCCCGAGCGCACGGCTTCCAGGTAGTAGCGATACAGATAATACAGCGCGAAACGCTCGAAATCGCGGTCGAAATCCTCGCTGACGGCAAGCGAGCCCTCGCAAGCCATTGTATGCTCCAGCGCCGCCTTCCATTCCGCGCTCATTATTTCAAAGCCCTTGTGCAGCTCGAAAATAAATCCGCAGCCGCTTTGAACCGCGTCGTTAAGCGAGAGCGGCGCGGGCTCTTTGCCGTCGAGCAGGCTTTGGACCTGCGCGTTGAACTCCAGACAGTCGGCAAGCCGGTACGCAAATGGCACCGTTTGATCGACAAGCATTTGCGCCGAACGGCTGCGCGCCTTGAGCAAAAAGCTCAGGTACTCATCATCCTCTTCCCCGTTCATTTCCTGCGCGCCGAAGTCCGCGTAGGGATCCTCCGCGCGCAGCATCAGGCGCGCCGCCTCGGGACAGGCAAAGGACAGGATATGCTCGCAAAAATCGCCGTATTCGATGGCGACGCGCGGAAAATTGCCGCAGGTATCGCTGAGGTGTTCCTCGCCGATTCCGATGAAAATGTCGCACAGCATATCGCTGTTCCAAAACGGACATCTGCCGTTTTCGACCTTGAACACACGTTCGTTGTATTCGTCGGTGCAAAGCTTGCGGCGTATCTTATCGCCAAGCGCGCCCTGCACGGTCTGATAAAACCTTTCGGTCTCGCTGTCGATGTCGATGTCCCAGTCCTTGCAGCAGCTATCCTCGCAGCGGTTGGCGATGCACTTGAAATCCTTGTAAAAATCGGGGTAAATATCCCGCATATGACCACTTCCGTTTCTGCTTGCAATCATACCACAAACCACGGCAAAACGTCAAGCGGCGCTTGACAAACACAGGGTAATTGTAATATGATGATAACAGCAATACCGGCGCTTGCCGGACAAAGGAGAGATTGACATGATCGATTTTCAGACAGATACCGTTTTTAAGCTTAAGGAAGCCGACATCACTGACGGCGAAACGCTGGTAAAGCCTCTGCTGACCGAGGGTGAATATGTGCTGTCCGCCTACCGCGAAGTTCGCGATATGGTGGTGTTTACAAACAAGCGCGTGATCGCCGTCAACATTCAAAAGCTGACCGGCAAAAAGAAGGATTTCACCTCACTGCCCTATTCCAAGATCTCTGTTTTTTCGGTGGAGACCGCAGGCGTTATGGACATTGACAGCGAGCTGGATTTTTGGTACAGCGGACTTGGCCACGTTCGTTTTGAGTTTTCCGGCAGAAGCAACATTTTGGAGATCGGCAAAACCATCGGCAGCTATGCTTTGAAATAAACACAAAAGCACCCGAGCGAATCGGGTGCTTTATGTTTTGATCCATACTTTTTGTGATTTCTTATCCGTACAGCCGAAACTGTTTACGAAACGTCAACGCAGTATTTAATATGGTATCAGTATTCGGTTTTGACTTTTTCGATATGATACCGGTTTTTGAAGGCTTCCAGATCCTTTGGTGTTCGGATCAGCATCACCTCCGTAAAGCGACCGTCCTTTTTGTCCTTAAAGCCGGCGACCTTCTCGCCGGTGCATATCGAACTGCGCACCACGGCATATTGGCGTTCGGGGTCGAACGGCGGCGTGTCAAAGCCGCTGTCCGCTTGGAATCGTTTAAAAAGCTTCATACCGCACCTCTTATTATTTTGTTACGGCGCAGGAAGCGCTGCGCCGCAAAAAAGTTTTACGATCAAAAGCGTCACAGACGCTCTTGTCCGCCTTTTGAAAAGCCCGTCCTGCCGACGGCTCTCAACAACAGCAAAACGAACGATCTCACTTTAAAGTAAAAATCCACCGGAACATCCGGTGGATCTTGTTTTTGGATCAATAGGGCTGCGCGCCGTCGGGGCCGTAACCGTTATAGCCTTCTTCGCCGTCGCCGTTGGCTTGGTCGTCAACGCTTTCCTGATAAGGCTCAACCTCGTTGTAGTCCTCGTTGTTATCCCCGGCAGCACCATCGGAGTTGCCGTCCTGTGAACTTCCGCCGAAAACGGATTCAAAATCATCGGGCAGCATCGCTACGCCGTCGGAGGTAAGTACCAGCGGATAGGAATTGCCGTTTGCGTATGTAACGGTCACGTGGTAGAAGGTCTGACCGTTGCGAGTTTCCTGGCTGTTGAGCGAAACCGTGCCCGCGCCCTCGCCGTAAACGGCAAGCGCCGCGTCCTGAAGCTCCTGAGTCAAGCCTGTCGCGCCTGCGCCGGAGGTCTGGGAAGTCTGAGAGCCCTGAGCGGTCTGGGAATTTTGTGAGCTGCCGCTGTTTTGGGAAGACTGCCAGTTGATAGTGGTGCCGGTAGACTCCTGCTTTGAGGCTTGAGTAGTGGTTTCGGTGTTTTGACTGATATTCACCTTACCCTTAACGGTGGAGCCGTCGTCGGATTTTTTACAGCCCGCAAAAGCAAGCACCGATACTGCCAGCGCACCGACAAAGAATATGGAGAGAAGTTTTTTCACTTAAACAACATCCTTTCTTAAAGATTAGGTAAAGTTTAGCACATTATTCTTCATTTTTCAAGTGCGTATAACTTAATCGCGTAAAATTCTACGAATTAACCAAAAGCTGCATTGCCGCGAAGTCAGTTATTCGGATACCGCTTTGCCCGACCTTTTCGATCAATCCGTCATTCACCATACGGCGGATATAACGGCTTACGGTCTCGGGACGAAGTCCAACGCTTCCGGCGATGTCGTCCAGCCGCAGCTTGATAACGGGATCTGAGCTTCGGCGCTCGCAGTAAATCAAAAACGCCGCGATCCGCGCCACGGGTTCGTTGACGGAGAGGATCATATTTCGTTCGTTTGCGTCGTGCAGCTTTAAGCTGAGCATACTGATGACGCGCAGCGCGACCTGCGGATTGCTGACCGCGTTTTCAACGTCGCTGCGCCGGATACAGCACAGCGTTGCAGGCGTTAAGCACACGCAAGAATAGGGATAGCGGCTGCCCTCAACAAAAATGCCTTCCCAAACGGTGTCGGCGTCGGAAAAGATACCGACGATTTTTTCTCTGCCCTCGGCGTCAAACGTCACCAGCTTTACCTGACCGTGCTTGATGATGAACACGGAATCCACCGGGTCGCCCTCGCGGAACACGGCGTCGTCGCGGTCATAGCATTTGTGCACCGACCTCAGCATTATCTCAGCCTGCTTATCTTCCGGGATCCCCTGCAAAAACGCGATGTTTTTGATGCAGCTGCCCTCGCATTCTTCACAGCGGAACGGCATTATGCTGTCTGTTTGGTTCATAGGTATCACCTGCTGCCTAAAAAGTTTTCGGGAGCCCTTTTCGGGCTCCCATACGGTTTTGTTTACAGGAAGGTGTGCTCGCTTCTGGCGATAACGTCGAGCTGCTGCTCGCGGGTGAGGTCGATAAACTTCACCGCGTAGCCCGACACACGGATGGTAAAGTTTGCGTATTCGGGCTTTTCGGGATGCTCCATACAATCGCGGAGCTTGTCAAGTCCGAACACGTTTACGTTGAGATGGTGAGCGCCCTGGTCAAAGTAGCCGTCGAGGATGTGCCAAAGGTTGTCAACGCGCTCCTCTTCGCTGTGACCAAGCGCGTTGGGGCTGATCGTCTGGGTGTTTGAAATGCCGTCCAGCGCAAATTCATAGGGAAGCTTTGCAACGGAGTTAAGCGACGCAAGCAATCCGTTTTTCTCGGCACCGTAGGCAGGATTTGCGCCCGGCGCGAACGGAGCGCCGTCCTTTCTGCCGTCGGGCGTTGCGCCCGTCGCCTTGCCGTACACCACGTTGGAGGTGATGGTAAGGATGGAAGTGGTCGGCTCGGAGTTGCGGTAGGTGTGGTGCTCGCGAACCTTCTTCATAAACGCCTTCAGCAGCCAAATAGCGATCTCGTCGGCGCGTTCGTCGTCGTTGCCGTAGCGCGGGAAGTCGCCCTCGATCTCATAATCGACGATCATACCTTCATCGTTGCGGATCGCCTTGACCTTGGCGTACTTGATGGCGCACAAAGAATCGACAACGTGCGAGAAGCCTGCGATACCCGTTGCGAAGGTGCGGCGCGTGTAGGTGTCGATAAGCGCCATTTCGGCGGCTTCGTAGTAGTATTTATCGTGCATATAATGGATCAGGTTGAGGGTGTTGACATACAGCTCCACCAGCCAGCTCATCATAGCGTTGAATTTATGCATTACCTCGTCGTAGTCGAGATATTCGGAGGTGATAGGCGCGATCTCGGGACCTACCTGCTCGTGTGTTTTCAGATCTACGCCGCCGTTGAGGGCATAGAGCAGACACTTGGCAAGATTGGCGCGAGCGCCGAAGAACTGGATCTCCTTGCCGGTTTGGGTGGCGGAAACGCAGCAGCAAATGCTGTAGTCGTCGCCCCAGACAGGGCGCATAACGCAGTCGTTTTCGTACTGGATGGACGAGGTGTCAACGGAGATTTTCGCCGCGTATTTTTTGAACGCTTCGGGCAGGCGCGACGACCAGAGCACGGTGAGGTTAGGCTCGGGCGCGGGTCCCATATTTTCAAGGGTGTGCAAAAAGCGGAAATCGTTTTTTGTGACCATATGTCTGCCGTCCATACCGATTCCTGCCATCTCCAGAGTTACCCACACGGGATCGCCCGAAAACAGCTCGTTGTAGGACGGGATACGCGCAAATTTCACCATACGGAACTTAAGCACCAGATGATCGATCAGCTCCTGAGCCTGACGCTCGGTGATTGCGCCTTCCTCAAGATCGCGGTTGATATAGATGTCGAGGAAGGTGGAGATCCTGCCCACGGACATCGCCGCTCCGTTTTGGGTTTTGATGGCGGCAAGATAGCCGAAATAGAGCCACTGCACAGCTTCCTTGGCGTTTTTCGCGGGGCGGGAAATGTCAAAGCCGTAGATCTTCGCCATTTCCTTCATACCCTTAAGGGCGCGGATCTGCTCTGCGATCTCCTCGCGCAGACGGATGTGCTCCTCGCTCATATTTCTGCCGCCGCAGTAGAACAAATCCTTTTCCTTCATTTTGATAAGGTAGTCCAAACCGTACAGCGCCACGCGGCGGTAGTCGCCGACGATCCTGCCTCTGCCGTAGGTGTCGGGCAGACCGGTGATGATATGGTTGTGACGCGCGCGCTTCATTTCGGGCGTGTAGGCGTCAAACACCGCCTGATTGTGGGTTTTATGATAGTCAGTGAAGATTTTGTGCAGCTCGGGATTGACCTGATAGCCGTAGGTGGAAGCCGCCTGCTCCGCCATTTTGATTCCGCCGTAGGGCATAAACGCGCGCTTGAGCGGCTTGTCGGTCTGCAAGCCGACGACCTGCTCCAGATCCTTCATACTTTCGTCGATATAGCCGGGGCCGTATGCGGTCAGCGAGGACACTACCTCGGTCTCACATTCAAGCACGCCGCCTTTTTGACGTTCTTCCTTTTGAAGCTCCTGCAGTCTGCCCCACAGCTTGTCGGTGGCTTCTGTCGGCGCTTCCAAAAAGCTTTCGTCGCCGTCATACATAGTGTAGTTGTTCTGGATGAACTCGCGGACGTTGATGTCCTCTTTCCACTTTCTTCCGGTAAAGCCTCTCCATGCTTCCTTCATCATTTCTTCGGGAATACAGACCTTCATTTCTTATCTTCTCCTTTAATCTGTTCTGACTTTATCTTACCATATTACAAAAAATAAACTTTGATTAGAATCAATTTTTGAGAATTTGTTCGGCGTTGCGCACGCGTTCCGCGCTTGGCGGCTGAACGCCTTCAAGAGTGTAGTCGAGCCCCAGCGCCTTCCATTTGTAGGCGCCCATCGAATGATAAGGCAGCACCTCTACCTTTTCGACGTTTGACAGGGTGTCGATGAACCGTCGCGTACGCCGCAGAAAAGCGTCGTCGTCCGTGACGCCAGGCACAAGCACATGACGGATCCATACGGGCTTTTTTTGCTCGGATAAAAACGAAAGCATATCGAGGATGTTTTCGTTCGGGTGCTTTGTCAGCCTGCGGTGCTCGCCGCTGTCGATGTGCTTGATGTCAACCAAGAACAGATCCACGCTGTCAAGCAGCTTGCAAAACTTTGAAAAAAACGGTTCCTTTCGCGTGAAAGGCTGACCGGAGGTGTCGACGCAGGTGTTGATGCCGCGCTGCTTTGCCTTTTGCGTAAGCTCCAGCAGAAAATCAAGCTGCATCAGCGGTTCGCCGCCGCTGACAGTGATGCCGCCCTCGGTTCCCCAGTAGCCGCGGTAGCGCTCGGCGCGGTCAAGCAGCTCGTCGGCGGTCATCTGCTCGCCGCCCGACGGATCCCATGTGTCGGCGTTGTGGCAGTAGCGGCAGCGCATGGGACAGCCCTGCATAAAAATAAGGAAACGCACGCCCGGTCCGTCCACCGAGCCGAAGGTTTCCGTTGAATGAATGTTCCCCAGCATAATACGCCTCGAATCCATATTGCGAAATAAGAATTAAATTTGATTTGAATCAATTTTACATCTATATTATACACAAAAAAATCCGCCGGGTAAAGTCCGGCGGACGTTTATTTTGAAATTCGGAGAAACTGATATTTCTCGGTTATTCACAGCGCTTTTTTTAGGTTATTTTTTCGTATACTCCGCGCGGTGCAGGTCGTCATAGACCTTGCAGGGCGTGTTGAGATCGAGATAAACTATATCGTGGTGCGGCACCTGCTGCTCCTTGGGAGGCGGAGTCATATAATCGCCCCACACCATGGTAAGGTATTCGTCATAGCCCGCGGGCACCGGCATACTGATGCCCTCAAAGTCAAGATATGTCACGCCTTCGTAGATTCGCTTGGGATATTCCGGCACCATCGAGCGCGGTCCCGAGCAAAGCTCGGTGACGCATTTGTTTTCGGAAAGCTTGTACTGCGACATCTTTTTTTCGGCGCGGCGCCAGATCTTTTCGCGGATCTTTTTGCCGCGGAAGATCCCCAGCAAAAGCTTGCTGCCGAAGGCGAGCAGTCCGCCGTGTTTTTCGGGGACGATCTGCGCCTGGAACAGCGAATACATCATCGTGTGGAAAAACTGCATTTTGCGCTTGAATCTGCCGTCGGGACAAACATCCAGCGGAAAAACGTCGAGCACCAAACCATGGGGAATGTCCACATCGGTCTGGTTCGCCTTGACCATTGTGCAGGATGTGTCGGTTACGGTTGCGAATATATTGCCGGTAAAGGTTTTGCCGTCGGTGCGCAGCAGACGGAATCTGCCGTCGGGATACTGCTCCTGCCAAAGCCTGCAAAGCCGCTCGTAATCGTCGCGAAACAGCATAACGTCCAAATCGTCATCCCACGGGATGAAGCCGCCGTTGCGCACAGAGCCGATAAGACCTCCGCCTATAAAGAAAAACGTAAGCCCGTTATCCTCGCAAAACTGCTTGAAAAAGCGCAGCATATCAAGCTGCTTTTGCTGCAATTCACGCAGCAGCTCCGGAGAGAGCTTTACAAGATTTTGTTCCATAAATACCTCACAATCTGCCGAACAGCAGCACGCACACGCCCATCAGCACAGGCTGGTGCGCCATATATATCCAAAGCGAGTACCTGCCGAGATGCTCAAGCCCCGGTACGCCGCGCAGGAAGAAGCGTTCTCCGCGCAGCAAAACAACAGCGCGCCACACAAAAAAGCCGCAGACAAACAAAAACAGCCACGGCAGCAGCGGAAAATAGTCGGACGAAATGAACCCTTCGTCGGGCAGTCCTGTCAGCGCCAGCGGACGGAAGCAGTAAAGCTGCTCCGGCAGCGCAAAAAATGCCGTGTCAAAAAAGCCCAAAAAGCCCCGCGGCAGTCCGTAAAAGAACGCGAACAGCAAAAAAGAAGCCGCCGCGCCGAAAAACGAATTGCATTTTTCAAGCAGTCCGCGCAGCGCCTGCGTGATCAGCATACACAAGCCGATGCAGGTCAGCACGCCGAACAGGATAAGCTCGTCGGGCATGGCGATCAGCGTTACAAGCGTCACCGCCAAGCCACAGGCGCTTACGATCAGTCCTCGGCGAAAGCCATGGCGCGAAAAATTAAGCGAGACGCCCGAAAGCAAAATGAACGCGCAGCAGATCATTCTCTCCCACACCACGGTTGCGGTATGCGACGGCCAGTAGACGTCGTTGCCGTAGATGACGTAATAATCGTAGCAAAAGTGGAACGCCACCATATTGACCAGCGCAACGCCGCGCAGCGTGTCGATCAGGCGGTAGCGTTTTTTTACAGTTTGATGTTGTTCCATTGCTTCTCCGTGTTTTCGGCGACCTTGCGCTTGACCTCGTCGATACGCTCCTGATAGTCGCTGTTTTTTATTTTGCGCTGCCAAAACGGTATTTCAGCCAAGCCGACCACGGTGCCTATGCCGTAGGCGATGTGAAGCAGCGGAAAGATAAGCGGAAGCAGCACAAACTGCGGATGAACATTTTTTAAGGTGCAGCAGCTGACGGAATTAACAAAGTCGAACATTCCGTAAAGCACAAGCAGCACCTTAAGCGGAAACGACAGTCCGAAAACCGCCAAAATGCCGCAAACAAAAAGCATTACCACAAACAAAAACGGCGCAAAGTGGAAGTAGGATAAGCAGCCCGGGCATTGCGAAAGCGTGAGGCCTATCCATTTTCCGTTGCCGTATTTTTGTTTTATCATATGCTTTAGCGTGTTGCGCGAGTGCTGGTAGGAAATGATGTCGGGACAGCAGCAAAGCTTGTAGCCTGCCTGACGGATGCGGTAGTGGAACTCGTTGTCCTCGGTTCTGCCCAGCTCCACATTGAAGCCGCCTACCTTTTGGATCACCTCGCGGCGGTACGCGGCGTGGAAAAGGCTGTCCATATACTCCTTTTCCGTTGCCGGACGGCGATAGCCCGCGATGGAGCTGCCGAACAGCGAATCCTCAGCCGCAAGCAAAGTAAGCTTCCATGAGCTGACGTTGGAGCTGATGTTCGGTCTGCCGCCGCCGACCACGTTTTCGCCCGTGCGCAGATTATAAACATTGCGCGAAACAAAGTTGCGCGGGATGCGCGCGTGTGCGTCAACGCGGATGACCACGTCTCCGGTAAAGACCTTAAGCGCCTCGTTCCATGACGACGCCTGGTTGCGCTTTTGGCAGCGAACGATCTTGACGTCGCGAAAGCCGTAGTCTGTGTTTTTGAAACGCTCCATTTTTTCGTAGGTGCCGTCGGTGGACATACTGTCCACAAACACGATCTCTATTTTATTGTGAGGATATTCCTGCAGAGCGATGTCACCGAAAAGGCCGTCCACCGCTTCTACCTCGTTATACGCGATCATACACAGGGATACAATCATGCGATACTCCACCCTTCATCCAGTTCAAACAGCCACTTTGAGGACAGCATCGACGCGGTGGCATAGTACGGTATGACATAAAGCGCAGGCACCACAAAGAAGCACAGCGCCAGCCATCCGATAAAGCTGAGCATCAGCCGAAACAGCTTTCCGAAGTGCAAAACGGAAAAGCCGATCATAATAAAAACGCATTTTTCCACCTTCAAATGCTCGTGCAGAGCGTATGCCGTCAGCGGAAAATGGATAAATAACATATAAAACACAACGCGCAGAATAACGGTGACGACGTCGATGAACACCGCCAAAAAGCCGTTCAGCGACAAAGACAATTCTTCCTCATACAGCTGCGGCAAAAGCGCGCGTGTAAAGCCGCCGATGTCAAACGCAAAGCAGGCGGCGGAAAACAAGCTGAAAACCAAAAGATTTATCAGCACGGTTTTTCCCCACCGGCGCGGCGAACGGAAATAATAGAACACGTCCCCCGCGCTGCAGTCACGGTACTGCGCGGTCTGCGCGGCGCCGCGAAGCGCGCCGTTGAAAAGCGGCGACAGCAGCAGCAAAATCACATTATTAAAAGATTGTATAAGGTGCACCGTCAGGTTTTTCGAGCTGAAGGTACCTGTTTGCGCGCCCGACGGTTCCAAGAGGAAAAGCATCACATACTGAACATAGTTGAGCAGTAAGTAAGCTGCCGCCACAACGCCCATCATGGCGATCAGGGCGGAGACGTTGCCTTGCAGCGCCTCGCGCGCCTGTTGTTTGATTATTTTTTCTGTTTTCATATTTTGCGTCAGTGAACGAAAAAACAGCCTGTGTTTTTTCGGTTTTATTTTGTATACAGTCTGTACATGGCTTCCAGACAAATTTGTGCGTGCTTAAAGAAGTTTTCCTTGTCCATACTTTCGTCGGCGTTGTGCATATTAATGGGATCGCCCGGGAAATGCGGACCGAAGGCAACGCCTCTGCCGCCCAGCTTGCGCGCGTAGGTTCCGCCGCCGGTGGCGTACAGCGAAGGCTTTTCGCCCGTAACCGCCTCATATGCGGCGCTGAGCTCCCGGATAAGCGGAGAATCCTTTTCGAGATACAGCGGCTTGTCGTGGTGTATCACCTTGACCGAAAGACCGCTGTACTCCGCCACCGCCTTGAACTGGCGCAGAACATAGTCGCCGTTTACCGTTACGGGATAACGTATGTCAAAATACGCTTCGGCTGTTTCGCCCTCGATGTGCACCATACCGAGGTTGACGGTAAGGCTGCCCGAAACGCTGTCGCTCATCTTGAGCCCCAGCGACCTGCCGTTGGTTTCGCAGTTGAACGCATAGTCGATGAAAGAGCAAAGCTGTCCGATGTCCTCAACGTCGTAGGCGTTGGTGATCAGGTCTATCAAAAGAGCCGCCGCGTTTTTGCCGTTTTGAGGCTCGCACGCGTGCGCCGCCGTGCCGCGGCTGATTATCATAAGCCCGTCGATGGTGTAGTTGAACTCAAAGCTGCCGTCGCCTGCGTCCGCAAGACGCATAAGCAGCTGCTCGTCATAGCCCGACGAATCGAGCATAACATAAGCCAGATCGGGCACCGCGTTGACAGCCTTGCCCGCGTGGAACTGCGACAGCACCTTTGCCTCGTTTGTGGGCGTGCTGACGCAGATCTGCAAAATGCCCTTTTCTGCGTAGCAAATGCCGTAGTCGCTGTCGGGCGTGAACGCCATATCGGGCAGCGGCATTTTGGAAAAATATCCGGTCATATCCGACATTCCGGTTTCCTCCGCTGAGCCGAAAATGGCGCGAAGGGTGTTTTTGCCGGTGACGCCGTTTTCCTTTAGCGCGCGCAGACAGTAAAGGTTGATAAGCGCCGCGCCCTTGTCGTCGGCGATGCCTCTGCCGTATAATCTTCCGTCGCGCTCGGTCAGCTCAAAGGGAATGACGCTCCAGTTGTTGCCTGCCGGCACAACGTCAACGTGCGCCAGCACGCCGCAAAGACTGCCTCCCTCGCCCAGCTGCACATGAACGCTTTTGTCCGTGACAACCGCGTAATCGAGTCCGAAGTCCTGAGCGCGCTTGATCAAAAAAGCCAGCGCCTTGTCACATTCCTCGTCCTTTTCGCCGTCAATGGATTCTATTCTTAAAAAGTACGCCAGATCCTTTAACAGCTCATCGCGATATTGTAAAATTTTATCTCCGAATAACATATGCTGTCTCCCATTGCCGAATCATTCGGCGTCTGCTCCGCTTTGCGCGGAAGGATTTTCTGTTTTGTTTTTTCTGCTTTTGAGCTTCACCGCCGCAAGCACCGCGATGTATGCGGCAAACGCCGCCGCCGCGCAAAGGCTGATGACGCAGCCGGTTTTAAATCCCGGCGTTTCATAGGTAAAGACGATCTTGCTGCTGCCCTTCGGCACCTTGACAGCCATAAAGCCGTAGTTGACCTTTTCCACCGCAACGCTTTCGCCGTTTACTGTGGCGGAAAAGCCGTCGCTGTAGGGAACGCTGAAAAACAGCAGGGTATCTTTGCCCGTTTTGTTATTGAACTCGGCTTCAAAGCCGCTTTTTGTATACTCGAATGAGGTGCAGGCGTTTGCCCTGAGCTTTTTTGACTGCGCTTTCAGAACGCCCGAACCGTAAGCGTAATCATCCGCCTCGCTTTTGAAGGTTTCGGGATGACCGCCGTACAGCTGATAATACGGCTTGTCATAGTAGCCGGTTATGTCGCTGTATTTCTTCATTTGACCGCGTGTGAGCACCAAAGCGTTGAGAATCGCCTCGCTGCGGTTGGCACTCTTGACGCGCTCAAATTCCTCCTCGGTGATATATGAATCGAACGCGAATCCCATCGGCACATAGTTTTCGTTTTCGTAAACATTGAAGCCGTTATGCTCTCCAAGCAGCTTCCAGTCCGGCATTTTTGTGTTGCCGTCCTTGTCAGTGAAGCTCTTGTCGGAATCGGGCAACTGACCGTCCGAAAGATCGTCGAAGAAATATTTGCAGCTGAGCAGCGTTCGAAGCCCGTAGTGGGTGTAGTTGGGACGCGACGCCACGTCGCGCTGAACGCCCACCTTGTCGTAGAATCTCATTATGGACGTATTGACCGAGCTTTGGAAGCAGTTGATCGTGGGGATCTTCCAAAACATCGCGGTGTTGTCGACCGACTCGTAAAAGTCGCTTCGCACGTCCTCAAGATCGTCGATCTCGATTTTGTCGCGCGCGTTGATGATGTGCGACTTGATGCTGTCGGTGCTGCTGCTTATAATAACGCCGTGACCGATGATAAAAAACGATGATACCAAAGCCACGCCCAGCGTTGCGGCTATCGTCGTGACATAAAAGCCGCGGCGCTTCCAAAGCTTTTTGTATATCAGCGCGAAGATCGCCAGACTTAGCATTGCCATCAGCGCGTAAAGCCAGAACTTTTCAAAGGACGACTGAACGCCGATGCTGATGTCTTTTTCCGCTCCGCCGTTTTCGTTCAGCTTTGGCATTGCTCCGATCAGCAGAACAGCGCCTGCCGTTAATCCGGTCGACCAGATCAAAGCGCGTTTCCAGTCGGCTTCGCTGTCCTCGACCGCGCGAACTGTCGCCAGCACGAACATCAGCACAAGCATATAAAACCAGCGCGCGTAATAGATGGAGCTGTTCATCAGCTGGAACATACTGTTGAGCACCGGGATCATCGCAAAGAGGATCAGAAGCAAAATCAGCTTTTTTAGCCAGTCGCGCTTTTTAAGCTGCAAATAAGCGATGACACCCGTTACGCTGAACAGCGGCAGCCATCCGGCGACCGACGCCCATTTGCAGTTGGATTCGGGCGTGAAAACAGGCATTGCGGGCAAATCGGAAGGAAACAGAAAGCTTAGGATTATCAGCCAGTACTTTTGCTCCAGCGGATACACAAGCGAGCCCCAGCCGTTCGGCAGCTCGTTGAGGCGCGGATTGCCCATGATCCCCAGCACGCTCGGAAGCAGAATGAACGCGGTTGCGCAAAAGCCGATGACTACCTCCAGCGCAAGCAGCAAAAACTCCGTAAAACGGAACCGCCAGGTCTTTGTGAAGCAGAGCATCAAAAAGTACATCAGGACAAAAAGCGCCTGACCGACAAAGAAGTAGTAGTTGACAACGCAGGCGGCAAACACCGTGACAGCGAACAAGCCGCGCCGCTTTTCGTACAAAAAGCCGTCCAGCGCCGCAAGCAGCAGCGGAAACAGTATCATCGGCTCGTGAAAGTGAAAGAAAAACACATTATAGATCGAGAATCCCGAAAAGGCGTACAAAACGCCGCCCAGCACCGCCATGATCTTGCTTTGGACATAGCGCTGCAAAAACAGATACGCCGCCGCGCCCGCGCAGGCAAATTTGAGTATCAGCAGCGGTCCGATTAGATTTGGCACTATTTCGTTAGGGAACGGCACCGTCATCCAGAAAAACGGACTGCCCAGCAGATAAAAGCTGTAGCTCGCGATCGTGTCGGTGCCGAGGTCGGTAAGATGATCCCAGCCGAGGTCGCCGTTTTGCACCCTGCCGTGAAGCAGCTGATAAAACGGGATCTCCTGCACGTTGAAATCGCCGTAATAATAGAACACGCCGCCGTTATAGATTATATACGGTACGATCAACACCGCCGCCGAAGCAAGGCAAAGCAAAAAGGTTATTAGAAAATAATGCCCGTTTTTCCGTGGTCTCAGGCGGCTGACATTTGATGACATTTGGACGCTCCGTTTCAAAAAATCTTTGACTTTTTTTATTTACGCGCTATAATAAAAACATACTTGCGCTGCGTTTACAGCATAGATATGATTTATTATAACACAAAAAAACGGATTTTGCAATTTATATGGGAGAAAAAGTATGAATCAATCTCATTTTTATGCCATGCTTTCGCGTATGAAATACATAAACCGCTGGGGACTGATGAATAATACCAAGTATGAAAACATCAGCGAACACAGTCAGCAGGTGGCTGTACTGGCGCATTGTCTGGTGCTGATACACAACAAGCGCTTCAAAGGAAGCCTTGACGCCGAACGCGCCGCGCTGCTTGCGACCTTTCACGACGCGACCGAGATAATCACGGGCGATATGCCGACGCCCGTAAAATACGCAAACCCCGAGATCCGCGGCATTTACAAGCAGATTGAGGACAGCGCCGCGGAGCGCCTTGTCGAGATGCTTCCCGAGGATTTTCGCGGGGACTACCGCGCGATTTTGACGCCGCGGTCCGAAAAAGACCTTGAGCTTGAGGTGTTTGTAAAGGCAGCCGACCGTTTTTCTGCGCTTATCAAATGCATTGAGGAAATGCGGATGGGCAACGATGAATTTCGCCTTGCAAAGGAAACCATAGAGCGTTCCATCCACGATATGGAGTTGCCTGAAGCAGAGGTGTTTTTTGAGGAGTTCCTTCCCTCTTTCTCGCTTGCGCTGGATGAAATTGGGGGATAATTCACAGTTTGAAGGATCATTTTCTGTCAAAATTTGTCACGACGATTTCCTTAATTTCCAATAAAGAATTATCTATCAGAATAATATGATATAATAATTAAGAATATCAACAGGTATATGAAAGCGTCACGGACGCGCTTCTTTGCCTTTGGCGCACGGTTTCCGGGCGTCTGCGCACACATAAAAAGGCAAAGAGGCAGAAAATATTCGTTGTGAAAGCTTTTTCACAGGAGGCTTCCTATGGCTAACAAACAACAGAACGGTAATCTTGTTGACATCAGCTCCAACACGCAGGTCATCAAGCTTTACAACAAAAAAGGCAGAGTGCTGCGCATTGTGTCGCTGGTTCTTTCCATCATCTTTTTGCTCGCGGGCGTTGCTTGTTTAATCGTACCCGGATTTATAGACCATATCGTGGGCAGCGTCAATAAGGTTTCTACCGAGAGAGTGAGCGACTCCGCGGTAAAGGACAAAAACTATTTGAAGTCCGACCAGCTGATCGAGGATGACGAAATACTTAATGTTATGCTGTTCGGCGAGGACGACCGCAAGGGCGATAAATACGGCAGAACCGATACGATGATTTTGCTGTCTATCGACAACATCCATAAAAAAATCAAGCTTACGTCCTTCCAGCGCGACACCTATGTGTATATTCCGGGCGAGGATATTTATGAAAAGATCAACGCCTCCTACACGCTGGGCGGAGCCGAGCTTTCCATCAAAACCATCGAGGCTAACTTCGGTATCAAAATCGACAAATACGCCATCGTGGACTTTACCGGCTTTAAAGACATCATCAACAAGATCGGCGGCGTGGAGATGGAGATCAGTCAGGATGAGATCGACTACATCAACTACCAGATGTACAAAAACGGTCAGGCTGACACGCGAACCACCATCACCGCAGCGCCCGGTATGGTCAAGCTTGACGGTCAGGAAGCGCTTTGGTACGCGCGTAACCGCGGCTTGAGCAAGGGCGAGGACGGCAACGAGATTGGTCTGGACGGCGACGACTGGGACAGAACCTCCCGTCAAAGAAAGCTGCTGACAAAGCTGGTTGCCGATATGAAGCAGAAGGATCTGATCACCATCGTCGATGTGGCGACCACCATCGGTCCCATGATCACGACCAACCTTACAAAGGATGACATCACCTTCCTGCTGACGAATGTTCTGACCTACATCAATTATGAGGTCGTGCAGAATTATGTGCCTCAGCAAAACCTGTGGTACTACAACAACGATACCGACGCGGGCTCGGTCATTGCGATCACCGACCTGAACGCACAGCGTTTGGCACTGGCAGAGTTTATTTACGACAAATAACAAACGATCAAAGAGCGGACAAGGCGTCCGCTCTTTTGTTGTTTTCGCTTAACTTTTGTGCTGGCGCTTATCCCCTGTCATTGTTCTCAAAATCCTCTTGTATCGGCGCGCTCCAGCCCGGCGCAAGCCTTCCGCCTTTACGCATACCGCTTACCGCCTTGCAGACCGCCTGATAAACCACGCCTGTTCCCTGCTTGTCGGCGCGGTAGTTCACCGCGCGGTCTTCTTCGATCCCAAAGCTTTTCGCGGTGGAGATGGCGTCGATGTTTGCTCCGATGAACAAAAACTCCCATCCGTAACGCGACTTTTGCTTTTCGATAAGGCGCTTGATGTCCTTGCCGCTGTACATACGGCTGGCATTCTCCATACCGTCTGTTGTGATAACAAACATCGTGTGCGCCGGAACATCCTCGGGACGCGCGTACTTGTGGATGTTGCCGATATGCCGAACCGACTTGCCGATCGCGTCGAGCAAAGCAGTACAGCCGCGCACGGTGTAGTCTTTGTCGGTCATGGGAGCAACGCTGTCGATCGGAAGCCTGTCGTGAAGCACCTCGGTCTCGTGGTCGAACAGCACTGTGGAAACATATGCCGTACCGTCCTCCTTTTTTTGCTTTTCAAGCATTGCGTTAAAGCCGCCGATGGTGTCGCTTTCCAAGCCGCCCATAGAACCGCTTCGGTCAAGGATGAACACAAGCTCAGTCAGGTTGTTGTTTTTCATATCTTTTGTGTTTTTCATATCGATTACCTCCAAGATTTATTTTGTGTCTTTATTATATCGTTCACAGACGTAGGTTTGGTCGCCTGTGAAGCGACATTTCAAAAAATCGGATTTCAGGCACATACCGGAGGTCGATTCAATTATGAGCCGTCAATTACGACAAGGCTCTTGCAGGAAAACGTTTCCTATTGTATAATAGTAGCATCTTTGAAACGGAGGCGCTCATGAAGGATTTGCACCTTGAACCGCTTGGCGGCGGTATTGAAATATTTGTATCGGACAGCTATCATTTTTCAACGGACACGGTGCTGCTTGCCGATTTTTCAAAACAGGCAGGAGCCAAAAAATGCGTTGATCTGGGCACCGGCTGCGGCACGATCCCTCTGCTGTGGCTGCGCGACAATCCGCTTCTCACCGTTTCCGCGGTGGAGATACAAAAGGAAGCCTGTGAGCTTGTGCAAAAAAGCGCGGAGCATAACCGGCTTGAGGAGCGGCTGACGGTCATCAACGCCGACCTAAAGGAGCTGCGCGGCGTTTTGCCCTTCGGCGCGTTTGACGCTGTGGCGTGCAATCCGCCATACAAGCCCGAGGGCACGGGCGTTCCCAATCCCGAGGAAAGAAAGCTTACGGCGCGGCACGAAACGGAATGCACGCTTGATGACATTTGCCGTGCGGCGTCAGGCTTGCTGCAGTTCGGCGGCAGGTTTTTTATTTGTCAGCGCCCCGAACGCCTTGCCGACGTGACGGAAAGTATGCGCCGCTTCGACTTGGAGCCAAAGCGCCTGCGGCTTGTTCAGCAGCGCAAATCAAAAGCTCCGAAGCTCTTTTTGATGGAGGGCAGACGAGGCGGCAAACGCGGCTTTTTGGATGTGCTGCCGACGCTGTTCATCGAGGACGAAAGCGGCGGCTTTTCACGGGAAATGATGGACATTTACGGTATCTACAAAACAAACGCAGAGCAGAGGTAACTTATGAGCGGTATTTTATATGTAACGGGTACGCCAATCGGCAATTTGTCCGATCTGTCGCCGAGGGCGGCGCAGACGCTTTCCGAGGTGGATTTTATAGCCGCGGAGGACACGCGCGTGACGCTTAAGCTGCTGAACCACCTCGGCATAAAAAAACCGATGGTCAGCTATTATGAACACAACAAGCGCGAACGCGGCGAGATGATCGTCGCCCGGCTTGAACAGGGCGAGAACTGCGCGATCGTAACCGACGCGGGTATGCCCTGCATTTCCGACCCCGGCGAGGACTTGATCAAGCTGTGCGCCGAGCGCGGCGTTAAGACCGTAGTGATCCCCGGCCCCAGCGCGGTGATCTCAGCTCTTGCCGTTTCCGGCTTGGAGACCGGCAGGTTCACCTTTGAGGGCTTTTTGAGCGTGAACAAAAAAAGCCGCGGCGAGCATTTGCAAAGCCTGCGGAACGAAAAGCGCACGATGGTTTTTTATGAGGCTCCGCACAAGCTGCCGGCAACGCTGCGCGATCTTGCGGCAAGCTTCGGCGAAAGAAAGCTGAGCATCGTTCGCGAGCTGACAAAGATTCACGAGGAAGTGATACGCACCACCACCTCTTACGCGGCGGAGCATTATTCCGACGGCAGCGTGAAGGGCGAGATAGTGCTTGTGCTGGAGGGCGCAAAGGCTGAGGAAGCCGAGAGCTGCACCCGGGAGGACGCCTTGGCGCTTGCAAAGCGCCTGATAGAAGGCGGCGCGAAAGCAAGCGAAGCCGCAAGGGAAGCCGCCGCCGCGACAGGCTTTAAAAAGAATGAGATTTATAAGGAGCTGCTTAAATGACCTATGAAAACGCGCTGAAAAAGATCCACTCGCTCTTAAGCTTCGGGTCGCGTCCGGGACTTGACAGAATGAGAGAGCTTATGCGCAGGCTTGGCGATCCGCAGGACAAGCTGCGCTATATCCACATCGCAGGCACAAACGGCAAGGGCAGCACCTGCGCCGTGCTGTCGGCAGTGCTTGTTTCGGCAGGCTGCAAAACCGGCTTGTTCATTTCTCCTTACATCACCGATTTTCGCGAGAGAATGCAGATCAACGGGCGGATGATAGCCAAGGAAACGCTTGCGGAAGCCGTGGAGCAGACCTTCCCCGTTTTGGAGCAGCTTCAAAGCGAGGGCATTGTGATAACCGAATTTGAGTATGTAAACGCGCTGGCGTTCCTGATCTTTGCCCGTGAAGGCTGCGATATTGTGGTGCTTGAAACCGGTATGGGCGGCTTGCTCGACTGCACCAACGTGATATTGCCTCCGCTGTGCTGTGTGATAACCGCGATCGGGCTTGACCACACGGCGATACTCGGCGACACAATCGAAAAAATCGCCGCGCAAAAATGCGGCATAATAAAAAGCGGCTCGGCAGTTGTCACCTCGCCTCAGGAAAAAGCGGCGATGCGCGTGATCGAGCAAACAGCCGCAGAGCGAAACGTCCCTCTGCTAAAGGGCGAAGAGCTGCCCGTAAAGGTGCTTGAAAGCTCCCTGAAAGGCAGCCGCTTTACGCTTTACGGCGAGGAATATACGCTCAGGCTTGCCGGACGGCATCAGATAGAAAACGCGTCCTCGGCGCTGACCGCATTGTTCTATTTAAGAAAAAAGAAGCTGCTTCCCTTCACTGAAAGCGACGTCCGCGAGGGCTTGAAAGCCGCGGTGAACCCCGCGCGGCTTGAGCTGCTTCGGGAAAAGCCGCTTGTCCTGCTGGACGGCGCTCACAATCCAAACGGCATTGCCGCGCTTGAAAAAGCGATCGCGGATTTTTTGCCCGGAGCGCCGATAACCTGCGTTATGGGAATGTTGGCTGACAAGGACGTCGACAGCTCCATCGCGCTGCTGAAGGGACTGTTCAGGCGCGTTTACACCGTGCCGGTTTGCAATCCGCGCGCGCTGGACGCTGACTCGCTCGCGGAGAAATTTCGCCGCGTATACAGCGACGTGACCGCCTTTGAAAGCGCGCAAAGCGCCTTTGACAAGGCGGAAAAGGTCGCCGCGCAGGAAAACGGAGCGGTGCTGATCTGCGGCTCGCTGTATCTTGCGGGAGAGATACGCCCGTATATTTTATCGCGATAACAAGGTTTTTTCAAAAGCCCGACAAAAGAAAACAAATTATTTACGCTGTACCGATTATGATGATTGGTACAGCGTTTATTATTTGGAAGGAAGATGAAAATGATAGAGACCACCTATCAAAACAACGTGCTGACAGCATTTTTGTCAGGCGAGATCGACCACGACAGCGCGTGCGAGATAAGGGCGCGTGTGGACAGCGTCGCTCAGTCGCTTAAGCCGAGACTGCTGTGCCTTGACTTCGGCAAGGTAAGCTTTATGGATTCCTCGGGCGTGGGCTTGGTGATGGGACGTTACCGCCAAATGAAGCTGCTTGGCGGCGCGCTGCGCGTCAAGAACGTTTCCGACAGCATTTACCGGATCTTCGCGATGTCGGGCTTGGAAGGCTTGGGGGTGATGGGATGAACGCAGTCAACGAAATGAAGCTGAGCTTCCCTTCAAAAAGCTGCAACGAAGCCTTTGCGCGAAGCGTGACCGCGGCGTTCGTTATGCACCTTGACCCCACCGTGAACGAACTCAGCGATTTAAAGACCGCGGTTTCCGAAGCCGTGACGAACTGCATCGTGCACGGCTACCGCCGCGAAAGCGGCACGATTTACCTGAGCGGCAAAATACTGGAGGGCGGCAAGGTGATCATTAAAATTCGCGACCGCGGCTGCGGCATTGCGGACGTCAGGCAGGCGATGCAGCCGCTGTTCACGACAGCCGCCGAGGAGGAACGCGCAGGGCTGGGCTTCGCGGTGATGCAGAGCTTTTGCGACAGGGTGCGCGTAAGCTCCGCGGTCGGCAAGGGCACCACCGTCACGCTTGAAAAGCAGCTCGGAAATGGTTGACAAAAACGCCGTGGCTGAGCGGCACTTAGGCTTGGTACATTCGCTTTGCAGGCGCTTTTGCGGCAGAGGCATAGAATATGAGGAGCTGTTTGCCGCCGGGTGCTTGGGACTGAGCAAGGCGCTGAACAGCTTTGACGAAACGAAGGGCTGTCAGTTTTCCACCTATGCTTTCCCGGTGATACTCGGCGAGCTGAGGCGGCTGTTCCGCGACGGCGGAGCGGTCAGGGTAAGCCGTTCGCTTAAGGAGCTGGCGCTGAGGATCGCGAAGCTCAACGAGGAAAGCCTGCGGCAAAGCGGCGCGGAGCTGACGGTCGGCGCGCTCGCCGAAAAAATGAACGTAAGCGAGGAGCGCGTTGCGGAAGCGCTCGGCTGTATGCAAACGCCGCTGTCGCTGACGTCGGAGGGCGAAACGGACGCGCAAATCGACGTGCCGACTCCCGACATCCAATACGCCGTGACCGAGCGGCTGGCGCTTCAAGCCGCCCTGCAAAGGCTTGAAAAAGCCGACCGAGAGCTTATCGTCCTGCGGTACTTTCAAAGCAAAACGCAAACGCAGACCGCACGGCGATTAAATATGACTCAGGTGCAGGTCAGCCGCCGCGAAAAGAAAATTTTGGCGCAGATCAGAGAGCTTATGCAGAGTTGAGCAAAGGGCGTCTTTGCCGGCACCCGATTTATATGAATGCGGCTATGGCAAGCTGCTTAGCTTCTTCGCCGCTGAATCGAATACAGGCGCGGTCACCGTTACCGCGCCTGTTGCCGTTTTAAAAAAAACACCGCTTGACGTGAAGCAAAACAAGAGCATAAGAGAAAAAGTCGGCGAAATCCTGCAAAAGATCGCCGATAAGGTGATGTCATATTTTAAGGGTGATAAGGAAAACGGACTGCTCGCGCACAACCGCTATGCGCAGATATTCCTTGACGACCACAAGGCGCTTGAACACATGGCGGCGCTTTGTTCGCAGATGTTTGACGAAGCGAGAGAGAATGAAAGGAAGTTTGGGGGAAGGGAGAGCGAGGAGAGATATAATAAATCAGATACAGAAAGCAGAGGGAAAACAAATAAAGTGTCTGTTGGTATGACAGACGACGAAAGGTATAAAATTCTCAAAGATAGATCATTAGTTAACATCCCAACTGTCACAAATAATAGTTTAGCGAATACTTCTATAAACGATTGGAACGATATTAACCGCTTTTTAGGAAAGCAAAAAAGAAAACTAATACATAAATTAGCTACAGAGTTTGGCGTATTCAAGGACTACGAAAATCCTGATATTGACATAAGATTTCATTTTTCTAATAATAATTTTGAAGAGAGTTACAGCAAACAAAAGAAGAACTTTACAGATTTTGCAAAAATGTTTTCTGTTTTCGATGATATTGTTTCCTGTGCTGTAGGAATAGAAGTGCATAATAGGAATAAAGAAGGGTACAAACCTGACCCGACACTTAATGTTGCATTTGTTTTAATTGGTGCCTACAAGGAAGGAAAATATATTGTTCCTGTAAAGTTGGAAATTAAAGAGTTTAATGATAAAGATAACGCACTTTATGTTGCTATTGCTCTTGAAAAAATAAAAGCGACAGAGGTCTCGGGGCAAGGGAATACCAATAATGGCGTTACCCAAAACTCTCGCTCTGTCGCTAACATAAGTTTAGCACAATTATTTAGAAAAATCAATCCGAATGATAAACAATTTATTAAATATATTCCGGATAGATTTCTAAATAAATCCCAGATGGAAGCTAAAGCTATAGCATTAAAAAATGATTCAAAAAAGTACACAAAGAAAAACAAATCTTCTTCTGATGCAGAAAAACGTTATTCCAAAGACGACGCCATCTATGACAGTGCGGAGATCGAGGATCTGTTTGATGATTATGAGGACAGCGGCGACGATAAACCGGTTGATGTAAAGAATCTTTTGCGGCGAATGTCGCCCGATGAAGCAATTTTCCGTTTGAGTGACCGTATCGGTCGGCGCGCGGCATACGATCGCAGCACGCCTTACAAGCTGTTTCCTCTCAGCACCAGCTCCGCCCACTCGGCAGGACCGACCGCGCCGTTTTGCTCAAAGCCGAGCGAGCGCTGAAACGCCGTGACCGCCGCTTTGGTGCGCGGTCCGAAAATGCCGTCAGCCGCAATCTGCGGAACGGAAGGGTTGCTTTGCGCCACAACATTGAGATAGCGCTGGATGATCCGCACGCTCTCTCCCCTGTCGCCCTCGATGATGAATCTGCCGGGATACGGCTCGCCGATGGCGGTTTGATAGCTCGGCGGCAGGTCGCGTACAGCGTCCCGATAGGCGCGCTCGATCTCAAAAAACAGATTCGCGTCCACCACGCCGTTGACAGGAAAGCCGTAGTTGTTTTGAAAGGTGAACACCGCGTCGCGCGTGAGATTTCCGAAATAGCCCGTAACCGGGATGGGCGGAAGCTCGGGATAGAAATAGCCGAGAAACGCGAGATAATATTGCAGGGCTTCAACATCCACTCCCCGGTCGCCGATTTTTAAATTGCGCGTGTAGCGCTTTTCGACCTCGGACAGCGTCAAGCCCTCGCCGGTGATTTCCGAGAGCCGCTTTACGCCTGCATAGATTTGCTTTATTTTATACCAAGTCGCCTTGCCCACAACGCCGTCGGCTTCCAGATTGAAAATCTGCTGGAACGCTTTGACGGCGTTTTCGGTTTCCAGATCGTACACGCCGGAATTTGTGTTGACCGTAGGAATGGCAGGGTAGTTTTTCGCGATGCGGTTCAGCTCGCGCTTGATGGTCAGCACGTCGTCGCCGAACGAGCCGCGCCGCAGGGCAACTCCCGAATACGATTCCGTATTGCCGCCGACCTCGGCGTTGAAAACGATACTTATGTCGTCGCCGTAGTAATAGCGCAGTATCTGCAAGGGAGTATAGCCTTGGTTAGCAAGCGTCACGCTTCCCCACTGCGACAAGCCGCTGCAAAAGGTGCGGTAGCCGTCGCAAAACTGCGCGTAAAGCGGCTCCACACTGCCTGTGCGCACGATGTAGTTGTTGAATATCTCATCGACGATACGGCTGATGTTGTCGTAAACCTCGCCGCCGTATACATAATTTTGGTCGATGGAGGTATTGTCGGTGATGTCAAAATCGTAGCCTCTGCTTCGGTAATACTCGGTATAGACGCGGTTGAGCGCAAAGGTTATCTGCGCCAGCACATTGGCTCGGATCGCGTTTTCCGGCCATGTGGGATATATCTCATTTGACGCTACATTTTTGATGTAATCCGTAAAGGGCACCGTAACGTTTGGCGCAGGCGTGTTCGGTCTGCCCAAATGCACTGTGATCGTCTGCGGAATGACGGGCGTGACAGCCATTTTACCCCTCCTTTTCACCGGTCAGCGGTTCCAGCGCGATCGGCAGGATGGTTTCCACCTTATCCTGGATCGTCACGGGAAAGTCCACGACCTCCTTGAACGCGGGATGGAAGGCTGAAACCAAATAGCTTACGTTGTGCTGTCCGGCGGTTTCGGGACTGTTGTTATCTGCGGCTGCGCACGACGGCAAAACGATTTCGTCGACGATGCCGGAGTTGTCGGTCACGTCGTGATAAAGGCTGTAGCGCACGCCGTCGGACAGCACCGCCACGTCGATGAACACATCGCCCACCGGAAAGCTTTGGTTTGCTGCGCTGACCTGCACCTTAAGCGAGCCGCGGCCGGGATTGCTTTGGATGTACTGTTCAAATTCGGGCTTGAAGGGCGAGTCGCCCGAAATGCGGTTTTCGTAGTTGTTGATCATGAAATATCCCCTTTCGTCAGTCCATTGTATGCAGGAGAGCTTGAAAAAATCCCTGCGTTGCTTCGCGCGCTTTAGCGGTTTAAAGCATAGGCGCTTTAAAGCGTAGCAATTTAAACCAAAAAAGCGCCTTTCCTTTGTATAGCTTATACAAATTTTTCCTGAGTTCTATGGTTATACTTGACAAAACCATTCTTTCGTGAGATATTATATTTAATGTTTCTGCCCCGCGCGAGCTGCGACGGGGTGAATTTTTGTCATATGCATTTCAGAAAAAGGAGAACAGAAAATGCCTATTACCGAGCTATTGACCAGAAACGCCACTTATTTTAAGGACGAAGTGGCATTGGTTGAGATCAATCCCGACGTCAAGAACGTACCGCACGTCACCTGGAGAGAATACTCGCTGATCGAGTCAAACCGAAGCGGAGCGTTCCGCAAGCAGCTTACCTGGGGCGAATTTGACGTCCGCGCCAACCGCTTTGCAAATCTTCTGCTGACACGCGGCATAAAAAAAGGCGACAAGGTCGCTATTTTGCTGATGAACTGCCTTGACTGGCTGCCCATCTATTTTGGTATTCTCAAAACCGGCGCAATCGCCGTGCCGCTCAACTTCCGCTACACCGCCGAGGAGATCGCCTATTGCGTAAACAAGGCGGATTCCGACGCTTTGGTGTTCGGTCCCGAGTTTATCGGCAGAGTTGAAGAGGTGCTGCCGCAGATGACCAAGGTGAAAAACTGCTTTTATGTCGGCGACGAATGTCCGTCGTTTGCGGACAGCTACGAAAAGCTTATCGGCTTTTGCTCGTCGCAGGCGCCAAGCGTGTATATCACCGACGACGACGACGGCGCGATCTACTTTTCATCAGGCACAACAGGCTTTCCAAAGGCTATTTTGCACGCTCACCGCGCGCTTATGCACTCCGCAAAGGTTGAGCACGCGCACCACGGTCAAACCCACGACGACGTGTTCCTTTGCATTCCTCCGCTTTATCACACCGGCGCCAAGATGCACTGGTTCGGCAGCCTTTATTCCGGCAGCAAGGCGGTGCTTTTGCGCGGCGTAAGCCCCGAATGGATAATCCGCACCGTCAGCGAGGAGCGCTGCTCCATCGTTTGGCTGCTCGTGCCGTGGGCTCAGGACATTCTGGACGCTATCGACAGCGGACAGATCGACCTTAACAACTACGATCTCAGCCGCTGGAGACTTATGCACATCGGCGCACAGCCGGTGCCTCCAACGCTGATCAAGCGCTGGAAGGCGATCTTCCCTCACCACGAATACGACACCAACTACGGCTTGAGCGAATCCATCGGCCCCGGCTGCGTTCACCTTGGAATGGGCAACATCCACAAGGTCGGCGCCATCGGCATTCCCGGTTACGGCTGGGAGGTCAAGATCGTTGACGAAAACCGCAACGAAGTCACCGACGGAGTCGGCGAGCTTGCTGTAAAAGGTCCCGGCGTTATGAAGTGCTATTACCGCGACGCCAAGGCGACCGAGGAAGTGCTGGACAACGAAGGCTGGCTTTACACCGGCGATATGGCGGAGCGCGACAGCGAAGGCTTTATTTACCTTGTTGACCGCAAAAAGGACGTCATCATCTCGGGCGGCGAAAACATTTATCCCGTGCAGATCGAGGATTATCTGCGCTCAAACGACGCGATCAAGGATGTGGCTGTCATCGGACTGCCCGACCAGCGCTTGGGCGAGATCGCCGCTGCTATCATCGAGCTTAAGCCCGGTCATCAACTGAGCGAGGACGACGTGAACAGCTTCTGTATGGCTCTTCCGCGATACAAGCGTCCGCGCAAGATCATCTTTGCCGATGTTCCGCGCAACCCGACCGGCAAGATTGAAAAGCCCGTTCTGCGCAAGATCTACTGCGGCGAAAGCGTTGTTGCGCAACAAAATGAAATATCGATTGACAATGGAAAATTGAAAGTGGAATAATAATCCGCTTTTACAAAATATAAAACCATTAATTTGGCTACTGGGGGTAAAACAATGGATCTAGCAATTAAAATCATCCTGCTGGTGCTGTTCTTCGGCGTGATGATCGGCGTTGGCGTCTATTGCCGCAAAAACGCCACAGACGTAAGCGGCTTCGTGCTGGGCGGCAGAAGCGTCGGTCCGTGGCTGACCGCTTTCGCTTACGGCACATCGTACTTTTCCGCCGTAATTTTCATCGGCTATGCCGGACAGTTCGGCTGGAAGTTCGGTATCGCGTCCACCTGGATAGGCTTGGGCAACGCGATTATCGGTTCGTTCCTCGCCTGGGCGATACTTGGCAGACGCACCCGCATTATGACTCAGCATCTCAACTCGTCGACTATGCCGGAGTTCTTCGGCAAGCGCTTTGACAGCAAGGCGCTTAAGATCGGCGCTTCCGTCATCACCTTTATTTTCCTTATTCCCTACACCGCGTCGCTGTACAACGGACTTTCGCGTTTGTTTGAGATGGCGTTTGGCATTCCTTATGTATGGTGTATCGTGGCAATGAGCGTGCTGACGGGCATTTATGTTATCGCAGGCGGCTATATGGCGACCGCGATCAATGACTTTATTCAGGGCATTATTATGCTGTTTGGCATTGTGGCGGTCATCGCCGCGGTGCTTGCAAACCAGGGCGGCTTTATGGCGGCGCTGGAGGGACTCTCAAAGGTAGAGGATCCTGCCGCTTCCTCGATGCCCGGCGTGTTCAACTCGTTCTTCGGTCCCGAACCGCTGAATCTGCTGGGCGTTGTGATCCTGACCTCGCTCGGCACATGGGGCTTGCCTCAGATGGTTCAGAAGTTCTACGCCATCAAGCACGAGCGCGACATCCGCAAGGGTATGGTGATCTCCACCGCGTTCGCGATCGTTGTTGCAGGCGGCTGCTACTTTTTGGGCGGCTTCGGCAGACTGTTTGACGGCGCCGCCAACGAAGGCTTTGACGACATCATTCCGACCATGCTCGAAAAGTCCAATCTGCCGCCCATTCTGATGGCGATTGTGGTCATTTTGGTGCTTTCCGCGTCGATGTCCACCCTCTCCTCGCTTGTTATCGCGTCCTCCTCTACCCTGACGATCGACCTTCTCAAGGGCAACGTCATCAAGAAGATGGACGAGAAAAAGCAGGTTCTGGTGATCCGCATTTTCGTCGTTGTGTTCATCGCGATCTCCGCGTTTATCGCTATCTATCAGACGCAGAGCAAAAACGAAAGCGTTAAGTTCATCGCGCAGCTGATGGGCATTTCTTGGGGTGCGCTTGCAGGCGCGTTCCTCGCTCCGTTCCTGTACGGTCTTTACTGGAAGAAAACCACAAAGCTCGCCTGCTGGATCAGCTTTGTGTTCGGTGCCGGCATTATGCTGCTCAACCTGTTTGCAAAGCAGATCTTCCCCGTATTTTTGCAGTCGCCGATCAACTGCGGCGCGCTGGCAATGCTCGCAGGTCTGATCATCGTTCCTGTCGTAAGCCTGATTTCTCCAAAGCCCGACAAAAAAATGGTGGAAGAAGCCTTCGCGTGCTACGAAAAGCAGGTTCCCGCAAAGCAGAAAAACTCACTGGATTGATCCACACACAAATAAAAGAGCGTGCCCGAAGGTACGCTCTTTTTGTTATCCTTTAATCTTTGATCAGATCCTTGATGACCTCGCCTGCTAAAATCAGCCCTGCCGCGGACGGCACAAAAGCGACCGAGCCGGGGATGTCGCGGCGCACGCCTGCTTCCTCGCTGACGGCTTTCGGACGGACAGGCGCTTCCTTGGAATAGACCGCCTTAAGCTTTTTGATGCCGCGCCTTCGGCACTCATAGCGCATCACTCGCGCGAGCGGACAAACGGAGGTTTTGTAAATATCCGCCACTTCAAAAGCCGTAGGATCAAGCTTGTTGCCTGCGCCCATACAGCTGATGATCGGCGTGCCGGCTTCCTGCGCCTGCTGCGCCAGCCCCAGCTTGCCCTTAACGGTGTCGATGGCGTCGATGATGTAGTCATATTCGGTGAAATCGAATTGCTGAGCCGTTTCGGGCAAATAGAAAACATTATGCACGCGCACAACGCAATCGGGATTGATGTCAAGCACGCGAGCCTTTGCGACGTCCGTTTTGTACTGCCCTATCGTGCTGTGCAGGGCGATGATCTGACGGTTGAGGTTAGACAGCGCCACCGTGTCGTTATCGATAAGATCGAGCGCGCCCACGCCCGACCGCGCCAGAGCTTCCACCGCAAAGCCGCCTACGCCGCCTACGCCGAACACGGCGACTCGGGCGTTTTTAAGACGGCGAAGGGCATCCTCGCCCAATAATAATTCTGTGCGGGAAAATTGATGGATCATAACAGCTCTCCTGCAATATCGGTCGCGTTAGCCACACAGTCATCGCAGGAGCAGATCATTCTGCCTGTAGCTATTCCCTTTAAATCCATACAGATCGTCGCGCCGCAGCGCTCCGAAAACTCAGAATAAAGCTTGCGCGCGCTGCTCATAACGGGCGTGCCTTTTTTGCTCAGCCCAAGCACGATCTGCGCTCCGCAAAGCGCGCCGCAGGTGGCTCCCATCGTGCCCATTCCCGCGCCGAAGCCTGCGCCCAGCGCCCTCGCTGTTTCAATGTCGAGGCCAAGCTCGTCCGCATATGCCGCAATCACCGCCTGTGCGCAGTTATAGCCGCTGTGCTTATACTGTACTGCCAAGTCGCGTTTATCCATTATAATCATCCTTTCGGGGTTCTGCTGTCATTATATCCCCTGCCGCAGTATTTTGCAAGCATCTGCGCGAAATTTGCAATTGACTTTTTTCACGGTTTCCCGTATAATAGCTATAGTAAAATCGCGCCTGCGGCGGAACCGGCAGACACATAAGATTTCGCTCTCGTTACCTCAGTGGAGGGTTTTCATCACCACATTATTTCAATTTCCGATATTGTATAATCAGAACAGGAGTGAACGAAGATGTGCAAAAACGTTGAAATAAAACACAAAAAGAAACATTT
>JBGUOX010000040.1:0-3351 GCA_045129995.1 Ruminococcus sp.
TATGCCCGCCTTGATGTGGAGTCAATGCGCGAGGTGTGGAAAAGACTCCCAAAGTTCAATAATACCCGTCAATTCTGGGATGAGTTCCGCCTTGACCAAAGGATTAACGACCGCGGCATGGCGATCGACCTTGATTTGGTTCACGCTGCGATCGAGCAGTGCAGCAGCACAAAAGACGATCTTGACCGCCGCATTGCGGAAATGACCGACGGGAAAATTACAAGTATAGGCCAGCGTGCTGAGATCCTGCAGTTCATCCGTGACCGTTACGCATACAATTTGCCGGATCTGCAAATGAGCACGATCAATAACCGCATTGCAGACCCGGATACGCCGGAGCCGGTGCGGGAGATTTTGATCAACCGCTTGAGCGGTGCAAAGACCAGTATTGCAAAATATAAGGTGCTGGCCAATGCCACAAACACGGATGGTCGCCTCCGCGGTTGCCTGCAGTTCTGCGGTGCATCGCGGACAGGGCGGTTCTCCGGCCGCATTTTTCAGCCGCAGAATTTACCGCGTGGCAGTCTTAAGCCGGAGGAGGTGGAGGTTGCGATCGACGCATTTAAATGTGGCATCGCGGGGGATCTGTATGAGGACTTGAACAGTGTCGCCAGCTCATGCCTACGCGGTGCGATCATAGCCCCTACAGGCAAAAAGCTGGTAGTTGCTGACTTGAGCAATATCGAGGGTCGCGTGCTTGCCTGGGCCGCGGGTGAGCGGTGGAAACTGCAGGCGTTCCGCGAGTACGACGCGGGAACGGGTCCCGATTTGTACAAAAAGACCTATGCCCGCACGTTCGGGACAACGCCGGAGGCGGTGGATAAAAAACAGCGGCAGATCGGCAAGGTTCTGGAGCTTGGTATGGGCTACGGCGGCGGTGCAAGCGCTTTTATCGCCTACGGTCAGGGGTTGAATCTTGACTTTTCGAGCGTTGCGGATAACGCCGAGCGGGCACTTGATCCGGCAATTCTTGAAAAGGCCGCGGCTAATTACCAATTTTTTATCGACCAGGGCCGTGATTTATCTCATATAAATAAACGATGGTTTATTGCGATTGAGGCGGTAAAAATAGCCTGGAGATCTGCAAACAAAGAGATCGTTTCACTCTGGGACCGCCTGGCGGTTGCGGCGTGCAGTGTGCTGAGAGGTGAGACCCGCAGCCAGAAGATCGGCCCGGTGGTCATAGATAGAGAATCCGGATATCTGCGCGTAAGGTTGCCTAGCGGCCGTTATATGTGTTATCCGGCGGCCATTGCACTGACTGATCGAACACTTAAGTATTTTGGAGCCAATCAAATTACAAAAAAGTGGGGGTACATCGAGACTTACGGCGGCAAAATAACTGAAAACACGATCCAGGCGATCGCCCGCGACGTGCTGGTATCCAGTATGCAGCCGGCGGAGGATGTGGGTTATAAGGTTGTCCTATCTGTGCATGATGAATTGATCACGGAAACAGAGGACAGCCCCGCATATAATGAAAAAGGACTTGCAAAGATTATGAGCACGGCGCCGATATGGGCCGAGGGGTTACCGCTGAGCGCCGCAGGGTTTGAAGGTTACCGATATAGAAAGGATTAACATATGCTAGATTTAACAGTTTTTAATTTACCGCGCGGGCTGGTCGCGCTTAGTGGATATCGCCCGCAGGTGAGTCTTAAGGCCCAGTTTGAAGGGATGACCACTTATTTGACGTTATCCGTGGAGTTCTACAAAGATCCGCATTTTGACAGCTATGCGGTACCGCGGGTCGACATAGATTTTACCGTGACGGATACGGGAGAACCGGAGGGCGTGAGCATTGTGAACGAGGGGGCACGGTTTAGCAGTATCCTTAGCACCCAAAATCAAAAAGATCTGCTGGGCGTTTACCTCCGGATCAAGCAGTATTTTTACATTCTGGGAATTGATGAGAGGAAGGTATGACAGAAAGCAAAATAGAACAGATTATACGGGGTGTCAGCTTTGCAGCGCAGTGCGCTGAAATGGCCCTCCAGAGCGTTAAGTCCGCTGGGTATGACCGCGATCTGCTGGGTTTTCCCGATGCGCAGGAATTATCCGAGGTCAATTACCGGCTTGATTATTTGGCGGAAGATCTTAAGAACCTTGCGGAAAAGCTGAAAGAGGCGCACATGACCGGAGGTGGAAATGACAGTTAATATTTTCGACTGGTCGGATAAGCGCGCTATGCTTGAGAGTTTAGCGGAATCAATTTTTAAGGACCGCACTTTTCTAGTCCGGGATGTTGGGCCTAAATTCCCTGAATATGCTAGGGAACTTGCGGCGGTCGAGGCCGATCTAATGGCGGTCGCAGATAAGCTGTATGATCTTATGATGCGCTCTATAGATGAGGGAGGGACCCGGCAATGAATAAAGCTAAGGAGCCCTGGTATTTGGATAATTTGAATGTGATCACGGCGCTGATCCTGCTCGTTGCTATGCTTGCGCTGTGCTGCTGGCTTGCACCGGACCGGCAAGGAAAGGCCACAATATACCAAAATGACAATTTATCAATTCAGTGCATAGAGAAAAAAGCCGGAGCGTGTGAAAGGGTAACAGTTAAGGATAAGGGAGTTAAAAATGGCAGAAAATAATAATACTCGTGATTTTGGTCCGCAGGACAGCATGAGCTGGAACACCAGCTCGCTTGCGTGGGTTTTTGCGGCGAACTCAAAAGCAGCACTTGACGATCCGGAGCGCCGTGTACACGGCTACCTCCGTGACATCATAAGAGTGCAGGGGACTGAGCGCCCGTACATAGTCCGTCCGCGTGGCAAGAGCGGCCGGTCGGCTACGGCGTTCGCGTGGGTGAGGGAGGCAGAATTATGAAGAACAAATTAACTGACCTTAATGATCATTTATTCATGCAGCTGGAGCGGCTGAATGATGAGAGTTTGACCGGCGGAGCGCTCGAGCAGGAGTGTACCCGAGCACGTGCTATGGCCGATATCGCAACGCATATCATAGCAAACGCGAACACTCAGATCGCCGCCGCCAAGACTTATGCAGAATATTATCGCACGTCGGCCGATAAGGGCGCCGTGGGTATAAAAGAACTGGTGATCAAGGATGAGTAGCGGGTTTACGCCGGAGCAGATAGCGTGGCTGCGGGAGCACGCTCCAGGCACATACTTTGCGCCGCTGACCGAGGAATTTAACCGCGTTTTTAATCAGTCACGCAGCCAGGCGGCGATCGTATCCGCATGTTTTTACCGCGGGATCGGTAACGGCCTGAAAAGCAAAAACCTGGAAGATCTAGAGGTGAAGGGCAAAAAATACCGGTTTAAGCCTGGATACGTTCCGCCGAATAAGGGTGTTAAAGGTTATGGCACCAACGATCCGCGGAAGCTG
>JBGUOX010000041.1:0-13452 GCA_045129995.1 Ruminococcus sp.
AAGGCTGGCGCCTTGCAAGGACGACAACGCAGTATTGCGGAAAATAGACCGCAAAGATTGTCTGCTTTTTATTAGGTATTAGTATTATATTATTTTATTTTTTCTCTTTGTAACTGCAAAACGCTGTCACCGAGGCAATCGCGGAAAGCGCCGCGAATACCAGCACAAGGATCGGCACGGGCCCGGAAGCAAAGCCGGTTTGCGCGACAGACGGCGCCGCCGCATAACCGTTATCGGGATAACCGTTGATGATATAAAGCCACGCGGAAGTAAAATAAATCAACAGCACTGCGCCGCCGAATGTCAAAAACGGAGAAATGACCAGATTTCGAAACGCGCAAACAACGCCTGCCGAGATCAGGGCGACCGCCACGGTGTAAACAAGTATCAGCTTGACGCTTTCCAAACGGTACACATCCTGCTCCAAGCCGCGGTTGACCATACCGATCAAATTTGGAATGGTGGTGCGCTCACCCGCGGGGATCTGAAGAATAAAATCGGGAAAGAACGCAAGCAAAGCCGCCGCCGCGCTTACCAACGCGCTGACAAGCATCGTTATTTTGCTTTTCTGCGTCAACTCCGGCGGCGTTGCCGAAGCATCCTTTACGGCGGTCTGTGAAGAAACATTTTTCTTTTTTGTACGAACAGAAGACATAGCGGCTCCTTACATTTTATCTTTTACTTTGTCAAACACGATTTGTCCCACCGCTCCTAAGATCGTCAACGAGCTGAACACGATCATCAGCACCGGCGCAGCTGTCATTATTTTGCCGACCTTGACGTAATAATCGCCCGAATTGCTGTAAGCGCCGTTGATGAACACTCTGCCGAGCGGAGCGGCATTTTGGATAAACAGCACCCAATAAATCGACGCGGCAAGAAGAATGATGCCTCCTGTCATCAGCAAGCCGGCGGCGCCGGGCTTGCGCATAAAGGACACTATTGCGCCGATGATCAGGAAAATAAGCGGGATTATGAAGATACCCAACGTTATCAGTCCGCGGATCAGGTAATCCAGGCTGTCCATAGCGGTTTGATTCTTTTCATTTGCCGCTTTTCCTTGATTGTATTTTTCGATCTCGGCTTTAAGCTTTTTGGCGTCATCACTGTTGTATCGGGTGTTAAAATTCTGAACAGCGAACTCAATAAAGTTTTGGTTATAGCTGTAGTCTCTGCCTTCTTTTTTAGCCGCTTCTTCCTCGGTAAGCAGCTCCTTCAGCTTATCAGCATTCAGGTATGATAAAACACTGGATGCGTTGGCGCTTGCCGTTGCGGTTGTCTTGTCACCAAGGCTTATACTCGGGATAAACACCATAGCTATGCTGACCACTGCCATAAGCCCTGCAAAAATGCTTATGATCCAGCCGACTACATTTTTGGTGCTGCTGTTTCCTCCGACGCGCGGACCTCTGTTATAGCTCTGCTGATAACCGTATTGTGGTTGACTGTACCCCTGTTGATAGCTGTTTTGGCTGTAAGCCTGCCCGTAATCGTATTGATTTTGACCGTAGCCCTGCTGATAGCCGTACTGGTTTTGATCGTAGCCCTGCTGATAGCCGTATTGGTTTTGATTATAGTTCTGCTGATAGCCGTACTGATATGACTGCTGCTGCGACTGACCGGAATAATCATTTTGCGAAGGCGCGTCGCCGCGGCTGAAGCCGTCCTCGTAATTATTAGCCGCCTGCAAGCGTAAGTTTGCGCCGCAGGTCGCGCAGAACTGCGCCGAAGAAACGTTGCTGGCGCCGCATTTTACACAAATCATACATTCCCCTCCTCGGTATCACTGTATTTTTGTGATTTCTCTACAACTAGCATTATACCGTATTCGATATGCTTTGTAAAGATTTTGTCGAAAGATTTTCAAAAAAGCGCCGCAACACATCGCGCGCCTTTGGCAAAACCATCCTGACGACGCTTTTCGTCAACGGCAGGACGGAAGCATCGGGTTAAGCAAAAAGGGTTGGCCATGAAAGTCAACCCTTTAATTGCTTAAACCGATTCAGTTTAGTATTATTTGAAATATTTTACGCCGCTTTCAAAGATTTGCTGATCCTTGGCAAACGGTACGTTTTGATACAGGTTTTCGCCCTTGCGTTCGCTGTGTCCCATCTTGCCCAACACTCTGCCGTCGGGAGAAGTAATGCCCTCGATCGCGCAAACGGAGCCGTTGATGTTGAAAGCGATGTTGTCGCTCGGCTTGCCGCTGAGGTCAACATACTGTGTGGCGATCTGTCCGTTCGCCGCCAGAGCCTTCACGGTTTCCTCGTCCGCCATAAAGCGTCCCTCGCCGTGCGACACGGGGATCGCAAACACGTCGCCTGCGTTCACGCCGGCGAACCACGGAGATTTGACCGAGGTCACGCGGGTATACGCCATATGCGAAATGTGTCTGCCGACGGTGTTGAAGGTCAGCGTCGGGTCGGTAGGCTTGAGGTCGCGGATCTCGCCGTAGGGCACGAGTCCCAGCTTGATCAGCGCCTGGAAGCCGTTGCAAATGCCGAGCATCAAGCCGTCGCGGTTCTTCAAAAGATCGTTGACCGCCTCGGCGACGCGCGGATTGCGGAAGGTGGTAGCGATGAACTTGCCGGAGCCGTCAGGCTCGTCACCGCCGGAGAATCCGCCGGGCAGCATGATCATTTGCGCTCCCCGGATCAGCTTGACCATATTGTCGATGGTTTCCTCGATCCCCTGCTGGCTGAGGTTCTTAACGATCAGCAGCTGCGCCTCCGCGCCTGCCTTTTCAAACGCGCGCGCGGTGTCTACCTCGCAGTTGGTGCCGGGGAATACCGGAATGAATACCTTGGGCTTCGCCGCCTTGATCACGGGCGAATGGGTATTGCGCTCTGTGTAAATCGGCGCGTCCACCGTTATTGCAGGACATTCAGCCTGTGTGGGGAATACCTTTTCAAGCGGAGCCGTCCAGTTTTCACACAGCACAGCCAAATCAACGGACTTGCCGCCCATGGCGACCTTTCCGTCGTCGGTCACGGTACCCAGATCATATGCTGTAACATCGCTGTCAAGCGCAGCGCCGTCGGCAAGCTCCAATACGAGCGAGCCGGAAAGCGGTGCGAACAGCTCTTGATTGGTCAGTTCTTTTGTAAAGCGGAAGCCGAAGCCGTTGCCTAAGCACGCCTTACATACGCTTGCCGCCGCGCCGCCTTCCTTCACAACGGACGCGGACAGCACCTTGCCGCTGTCCATCAGCGCGTAAACGGCTTTATACATAGCGATCAGCTTGTCCCAGTCGGGCATAAGCGTCGCTTTGTTTTCGGGCACAGGCACATACAGCACCTTGCTGCCTGCCTGCTTAAACTCCGCCGAAACAGTCTTGCTTGCCTTGGTCATTGCCACGGCAAAGCTGACAAGCGTGGGCGGTACGTCAATATCTTCAAAGGAGCCGGACATACTGTCCTTGCCGCCGATGGACGGCAAGCCAAGCTTGAGCTGAGCCTGCATAGCGCCGAGCAACGCCGCGGCAGGCTTGCCCCAGCGCGAGGGAACGTCCTTCAGGCGCTCAAAATACTCTTGGAAGGTCAGACGGGCAGTCAGCGGATCAGCGCCGATCGCAAGCAGCTTTGAGGTGCTTTCCACTACCGCGTAGGCGGAGCCGTGGAACGGGCTCCAGCGCGAAACTCCGGGGATGTAGCCGTAGCTCATTGCGGTCGCGTCGTCGGTTTCGCCCTTTTCAAGCGGTATTTTTGCCGCCATTGCTTCCTGAGGAGTCAGCTGGTTTTTGCCGCCGAAGGGCATCATCACGGTTGCCGCGCCGATGGACGCGTCGAAGCGTTCGGACAAGCCGATCTGTGAGCAAACGTTCAGTCTGCCCATATTCTTTACAAGCGCTTCATCGAAGGGCAGGCTTTCAAGCTCTTCGGGACACGCTTCGCGGTAACAATCCTCTGCCTTGGGAGCCGCGATATACGCCTTTGCCTCCTGCGTGACGCCGTTGGTGTTGAGGAAAGCGCGGCTGAGGTCAACGATGGTGTCTCCGCGCCAGTTCATTGTTAAGCGCGGACTTTCGGTGACCACCGCCACCGCCGTCGCTTCCAGGTTTTCGGCGGAAGCGTATTCGATGAATTTATCCACATCGTTCTTGTCAAGCACGACCGCCATTCTCTCCTGAGATTCGGAGATAGCAAGCTCGGTGCCGTCAAGACCGTCATATTTTTTTGTTACCTTGTCAAGGTCAACGGTAAGACCGTCGGCAAGCTCGCCGATAGCCACGCAAACGCCGCCCGCGCCAAAGTCGTTGCAGCGCTTGATGAGCTTTGCGACCGCGGAATTGCGGAACAGGCGCTGGATCTTGCGCTCGGTAGGCGGATTACCCTTTTGTACCTCCGCGCCGCAGGTTTCGATCGAGCTTTCGGTATGCGCCTTGGATGAGCCTGTAGCGCCGCCGCAGCCGTCGCGTCCGGTGCGTCCGCCGAGAAGAACGATAACGTCGTCGGGCATCGGCACCTCACGGATGACGTTCTCCTTTGGAGAAGCGCCGATCACCGCGCCGATCTCCATACGCTTTGCAACATAGCCCTGGTCGTAGAGCTCGACTACCTGACCGGTAGCCAGACCGATTTGGTTGCCGTAGGAGCTGTAGCCGTTTGCGGCGCCCGTGGTGATTTTGCGCGAGGGCAGCTTGCCGTGCAGGGTTTTGTCAAACGGCACGGTGGGGTCGCCGGAACCGGTAACGCGCATTGCCTGATACACATACGCGCGTCCCGACAGCGGATCGCGGATAGCGCCGCCCAAGCAGGTCGCCGCGCCGCCGAAGGGTTCGATCTCGGTTGGATGGTTGTGGGTCTCGTTTTTGAACTGCACAAGCCACTTCTCGGTTTTGCCGTCGATGGTGACCGGCACCTCGATAGAGCAGGCGTTGATCTCGTCGCTTTCGTCGAGGTCGGGGATCATACCCTTTTTCTTAAGGGATTTCATTCCCATCAGCGCCATATCCATCAGCGACACGATCCGGTCGGTGTCCTTGCCGTACACCTCGTCGCGTGTGGCATAGTACTCCTTTAACGCGTCCTCGATCACATTGCCGAGGGCTGCTTTTTCTATTTCTATCTCGCTGAGTCTTGTCAGGAAGGTAGTGTGACGGCAGTGATCCGACCAGTAGGTATCAATTACGCGCAGCTCGGTCACGCTGGGGTCACGGTGTTCGGTGTCGCGGAAATAATCGCGGCAGAATTTGAGGTCGGCAAGCGTCATTGCAAAGCCCATGGTGCCGTAGTACTGCGCCATTTCCTCGTCGTTCCATTCAATGAAGCCCTCTACCCTTTTTACGTTTTCGGGAACAGGCGTTTCCATATCGAGCGTTTCGGGCTTTTCAAGCGAAGCCAGGCGGCTTTCCACGGGGTTGATCAGGTACTCCTCGATCTTTCTTTGATCCTCGTCGGTGATGTCGCCCTTAAGGCAGATCACGCGCGCGGTAAGCACCTTGCAGCGCTCGCCCTGCGTCAGCAGCTGCACACACTGCTCGGCGGAGTCGCCTCGCTGGTCATACTGACCGGGCAGGTATTCCATCGCGAACACACGCCAGCCTTCCTCCACGGGAAGGGTTTCCTCGTAAATCACATCGGCGTTCGGCTCGGACAGCACAATGCCCTTTGCGCGGTCATATTCGTCCTTCGTCAGTCCCTCAATATCATATCTCACAATGTATCTGAGGTCGGTAACGGACATCATACGCAGGTTGTGGCGAATATCCCATAGCGTCTGCTTTGCCACAACGTTAAAGCCGTCGCGTTTTTCAACAAAAATTCTGATTACATCTGACATTTCATCAGCCTCCGTTAATCATATTTAAAATATTTTATCATATTTCGGCGGGCTTTTATTTCACTATAAGCAATAAGCCAAAATTATAAGGGACAGCCGTAGCCGTCCCTTCATATCCGTATTATTTTTCACTCTGTTTTTTCTTTTTTCCGCCGACCAAAAGCATCGTCAGCCTGTCATAGCGGATCAGCTTTTTGAGGTACTTCAAGCCCACCGCGATCAGGCAGCAAACTGCCAGCATCACCGCGAAGATCAGCGGAGGATAGCGGAACCAGTAAATATACTGCTTGCCGTAGGTCAGGAACACAAAGGTGTGGAACATAAACACCGCGCCGCTTATGCCGCCAAGCCATTCCAGAGCGCGGCTGAGCAGCGGGATACGCGACAGCACCAAATAGCAGAACAAGATCACGGCGATGGCGAACAGCGCGTCAAAGCGCACGTTTTCGCCGGTTTTATAGCGATGATAAGCCGTCAGCGCCAGCAGAGGCACCGTAAGCGCCAAGCCCTGCCACCAAAGCGGCAATCGCTTTTGCAAACGTTCAAAGCAGTCAAACTTTGCAAAGAACATTCCCAAAAACAGCGGCGGTATCCACTCGAAGTAGCGGCTGATATATAGACTGCGCGCGACATTGGGAAACAGCATAACGCCCAGGGCGACCGCCAAAAACAGTTCGGGAAATTTGTCCAGCCATTTGACCAAAAGCGGAAACAGCAGATAAAACGCGATGATGATGCTCATAAACCACCACGTCGGGTTCATTGAAGGCGCCTTCCAAAAGAACGAAAGCCCAAAAAAGTCCACCAATCCATAGCATATGCTGCCCTTGTAAACCTCCCAAAAATACACGTTGAACAATATGCCCATCGGTACAAAAATCAAATAGACAAACCAGTAATCCATCATCAGCTTTATCCAGTGATTTTTGACAAACCGCGCCTGCTGCCCGACGCTCAGCTCGCTTTGACCGGGGCGCAGCGTGCGGCGGCGGTTGCTGTGCCAGCTTTTATAGATCCCGTAGCCGCTCAAAAACAAAAAGATCGCGACGCATACCTTAAAATAATTGGCAAAATAGCTTTCGATCGGGATGTTTTGAATGCGGAAAGCCGAGTCAAACAGCCCGTAATACGCCTTGCTTTTGTAAAACACATGATGCCAAAGCAGAAACAGCATGGCAACGCCCTTGGCAATGTTCGTTTGTCGTTTGTCGAACTTCATAGGCATCTCTCCGTTTTGAACTGCATTTTCGATTATATTATAGCACACAAGGCGATGCTTTTGCAACCCCCCTTTGAAGGATACCGCTTTCAATAAAAAGAGCGCGAACAAAGATATGGTTTCGCAAACCTGAGCCCACACACGTTTTTCGTGAAAATAATCGTTGACTATTGGGCAAAAATGGCGTAAAATAGACGATGAATAGGATGATGAGAATGAACAAACCTGAAACCATAAAACTTAAGCTCTCATCGCTGAGCGTTTTTCGGGGAATACTCAACCGAAGCGTGCCTCAGGCGCTTTACCGTCTGCTTTGCTCGCTGGACAGCAAACCCGATGAATTTCTGCGGCTGTACGGCGAGTTCTTCTCGCTGATCAGCGAACGCGGCTGCGCCGACAGCCTTGCCTTTGCCATGACGGAAGCGGCGCTGTTTGACGAAAACTGCTTTACGCGCGCTGCTGCCGCAGGCAAAGAAAGCGAGCTGTCCCAAGAAGTTTTGCAGGCAGCCGCGCACGACTGCGATACGATCCTCTGCGCCGCAAATCTGCAAAGCGACGAGGTGCTGCAAGCCTATTGCGGATATGAAGCCATCAAAGAGGTCGCCGACACTTTGCCGCGCTGGAAAAGCGGCGAGGCTGCCGAGGGCTTTGCCGTATTCGGCAGCTCACCGGCTCAATTCGCGAAGTATTACCGCGAAAACGGCTGCGGCATTTTTGCGCGCTACAAAGCGTTTATTTGGCGCGACGGAGACATCCGTCCCGTACTGAACCACGACGCCATCCATATAGACGATTTTATCGGCTATGAACGCCAGCGCGAAATCGTAAAAGCCAACACCTTGGCGTTTTTGGACGGAAAAAGCTGCAACAATTGCCTGCTTTACGGCGATATGGGCACCGGAAAAAGCTCTACGGTCAAGGCGATGGCAAATGAATTTCGAAGCCGCGGACTGCGGATCGTGGAGATCCCCAAGGAACGGCTGACAGATTTTCCGCTGTTGGTAGACAAAATCGCTCCACTTCCGATGAAGTTCATCATCTTTATCGACGACCTTTCGTTCCAGCACCAGGATCAAAGCTATACCGCGCTTAAGGCTGTGCTGGAAGGCGGCTTGGCTGCTCGTCCGAAAAACGCGCTGATTTACGCCACCTCAAACCGCCGTCATATCGTCAAGGAAAAGCTTTCCGACCGCTCGTTCGAGATCGACGACGTAAACACGCGCGACAATATGCAGGAAACCCTGTCGCTGTCCGACCGCTTCGGGCTTGCCGTGTGCTACACCGTTCCGACTAAAAAGGAATTTTTGGAGATCGTGCGCGCTATGGCGCAGCAGCGCGGCATTACAATAGACGACAAAGAATTATGCGACGGCGCCGAACGCTTTGCCCTTGCGCGCGGAGGACGCTCACCGCGCTGCGCAAAACAATATGTGGAATCACTTTATTGCTAGATCATAGGAGGATGTTATGAAACTAAAGGTACTTTCGCTGCTTATGGCGCTTGCCACGGCAGCCGGTTCCGCCGCCTTGCTGACAGGCTGCGGCAGCGGCAAGGATTTCCCTTTGGAAATCGCCAACTATACAATCAAACAAGAACCTAAAAACGTTGTGGTGCTCGACGCCGCCACCGCTGATATTATGTCCTATATAGGCTATGACCGCAAATTGGCCGGAAGAGGCGCGGACGTAACGCAGGACGGTCTTGCGGCAGCGCCGGAGGTCGGCAACGCCGTCAACCCGGATGTTGATAAGATCGCAGGCGTAGGCGCCGATTTGGTTTTCTCCGATGATTCCCTCAGCAGCGACGCGCTGTCCAAGCTTGAATTTCGCGAGATTCAAGTTATAAAAATGCAGGACGCCGAAAGCCTGATGGAGGTCAAAACAAATTACGAAACCATCGGAAAGATCCTCGGCGGCAAGTCGACCGGACTTAAGCAAGCCGATGAAGCGTACGACCGCTTTACGCAAGAGCTTGAAAAGCAAAAAAGCACCTTTGCAGCATCAGACGGCGCGGCAAAGCCTACGATTTGCTATCTTTATATGAAAAACGGCAAGCTGACTCCGATGACCGCCGGACACTTCGGCAACTTGCTGATGGAATATACCGACTGCGTTATCACAGCCAACAGCCCCGAATGGGAGCTTAACAGCGGCAAGGACTTCCAAGGCGTTAATCCCAACTTCATTTTTTACTCTGACAGCGCGACTCTTGAGGCTGTCAAAAAAGACGCTAACCTTTCCAAAAGTCTGGCTGTTAAGGAAAACAAGCTGATGCAGCTTCCCTACGAAAGCCTTTGCCGTCCCGGTCAAACCGCGATCGACACGCTAAAAACCATGAACAGCTTTATCTACGGCAATGTCACGACAGCTCCTGCCACTCAGCCTGCAAGCCAGCCCTCGAGCCAGCCTGCTTCTCAGCCTGCAACAACGGCTGCCTCTCAGCCGGAAACTCAGCCTTCATCTCAGCCGGCAACTCAACCTTCAACACAGCCTGCTACCGAAGCAGCCAAGGATGTTTCCGCCGATTATAACATCGATCTGGAAGGTTTGAGCCTTGCAAAAGAAGACGACAACGATGACGTTATGGCTATGCAGCAGCGTTTGGAGGACTTGGGCTACCTTAAAAAGGCGGACGATAACGTCACCGGATATTATGGCGAAATGTCCGAAGAAGCAATTACTGCCTTCCAGAAGAAGAACGGCATAAAAGAAACCGGCGAAGCGGACAACGCAACGCTTAAAGCGCTGTTTATGTCCAACGCAAAAAAGGCGTAAGCCTTCCGTAAATCAAACAAAAGACCGACGCGAAAATGCGCCGGTCTTTTTGCTTATTCCGTTATAATTTTCCACGCCTGCATCAGCCGCTCCATTGTCCACGCGGCATTTGCCGGACTGGTAGACGGCAGCTGAACTGCCTTGATCCCGGTTTGCGGAAAAACATACTTTTGATACAGCTTATATGACGTCGCTCCGTTGCAAAAAATGCGGTCAACGCGGCTGTTTTCAAGAATAACGCTTAAGTCGTTTGGAACAACGTCGCGAATAGAGCTGTCGGACGATCCCGTGATGGTGCAGGAACGGATAGTATCCCACAGCGCCACGTGATGCGACAGCATCAAACGCTTTTTCTCCTCAATGTCAACTGGCTCCGCCTCGCCGAAAAGCCGAGCTGTCAGCCGCCAAAAACGGTTTTGCGGATGTCCGTAAAAAAACATCGCCTCGCGCGATCTCACCGAAGGAAAGCTGCCGAGTATCAGCGTTTTTGACTTTTCGTCAAACAGCGGCGGAAACGGATGAACAATGCTTAAGGTGTCAGCCATTGCGCCTCTCCTTTATTATTTGACGAATATACGCAAAGGTTTTTTCCTCTCCCTCATCGCGCAGCATTTCAAGCAGCTCGTTAAGCAGCGCTTCGGTTTTTTCGTGCATTCGATGCTTGCCCTTTACGCGCAAAAAATAAGTATAGGGATCGGCGTCGGTGTAGCTGTCGCCGTTGTAGGTTTTGCTTGCGGCAACACGGTCGCAAAACATTTCAATAACATATCGCAGCGGCATTTCCACCGGTTCTGGGCGCTTTGTTTTTGGATTGTAGTCTGTCCAATATTCATAATGATGGCGGTTTCTGCCCTTGTGGTGCAGCCAAGCCAGTGAACAGCCGTACAGCTCGCGTTCCTTTTCGTTTGGACTGCGGTCGCCCTGATAGAACCTTGCGCCGGGAATAAACTCGGTCGGGCTGTATTTTGACAGGTCGTGCCAAAGTCCCTGCCGCAAAATGCCTGCTTTGGCGCAGTGGGCAATGACCTTGTGCCTGTGTTTGGTTATCGTTTTAAAATGCTTTATCGGATGTGTCATTTTTATCACCAATCGTATTGTAGCACATTTTTTCATCTATTACAATTTATCATAAAAAATTTTTGAAATCACTTGCGAAAAATGAAATTTTCCGTTATAATATAAAATGGTTAAAAAATTGTAATTTTTGTTATTTTTTGTAAGATATGAAAGGAGGTATCCATGCGCAGGCTTTATATCGCCCTAATCATCCTGTCGTCAGTGTTGTGCTGTGTTTTTGGCTTTATGCTTGTCAAAGAGCTTGCGTTTCCGCCGAACGGAAAAGCCTCCGGAAGCTCCGCCACTGCCGATGAGCCGCGAGAAAACAAAAGCGAAGAAATTTCGCTTGCCGTCGGAAGCAGCAGCGTGATCGCCCTTGAAGAAGCGGATGAAGCTGCGCTGGACAAATGGATGATCGGCAACCCCGACATCGCCACGATTGACAGCGGCGGAAGGATCGACGCGCGAAAGGTCGGCGAAACCGACGTCACAGCCGCTTTTTCGGACGGTCACGCCTATTCCTATCATCTGACCGTAACAAAGCCCGCTGAAACTCCTGCCAAGGACAGATTCAGCAGCGCCGTTACCGCAAACGAGGAAACTCTGCAAAAAAATCTGGCGAGCGAAAGCAAAAAGCTTCCCTACGAGATCCGCGTCAACCGCCGTCAAAATGTTGTCACGGTCTACACCTATGACCAAAACGGCGACTACACCATACCGGTGCGCGCAATGATCTGCTCCTGCGGAGTAAACGACCGCACGGCGACCGGCACCTTCTTTATTTATTTCCACACCGAATGGCATCCTCTTGTCAACGATGTATTCGGTCAGTACGCAAGCTCCTTTAACGACGACCTGCTGTTCCACAGCGTCCCGTACTACCACCTGAGCAAAGACACCCTTGAAACCGAGGAATTTAACAAGCTTGGCTCCGCCGCGTCACGCGGCTGTGTAAGGATGACAGTCGCGGATTGTCAGTGGATTTGCGACAATTGCGACATTGACACGACGGTTATTGTTTATGATGACGACGATCCCGGTCCGCTCGGAAAGCCCGAGATCGTGCGGATCACCGACCATACCTGCGGCTGGGAACCCACCGACCGAGATCCCGAAAATCCCTATCGAAACAAAGCGCCTCAAATTTTCGGAGCATACAACACCACGCTGCCAAAAGGCTCGGATTATCAAATAACCGACGGTGTCCGCGCTGTTGACACCTGCGGCAATGACATAACGGACGATCTCGAGATCACCGGAAACGTAAGGACAGACCGTCCGGGCACCTATCGCGTTACCTACCGCGTCACCGACGCGCTAAACCGCACTGCACAAGAGGACGTCACTGTTACTGTTGAGGAATGATCGTTTATAAACAAAAGAGTATATTAAGAAAGCGCAAGCCGACAAAACGCGGCTTGCGTTTTTTGTGCTTGTGCAAACAGCTTAATAATAGAATTTTATATATACTGTAGAAGAAGCCGGCCGCTTCGGCACGCGTCGGGGACGCTTTCAGCCGCAAAAAGTCATCACAAACAAAAAACAGAGACGGATTTCTCCGCCTCTGTCTTTTGTAATCAAACGTTAATTCGCTTACTGTATTTGATTTAAAATCAATATCATTATTCGTAGTAATCAACGGTTAATGTGAACTTCGCACCCTGCTTGGTGGCGAAATCAAATTCTCTCAGGTCGAGTCTCAGGGTAACCGTGCACGTGTCATCGGTGTCGAAGGTGATATTGTCGCCGTTGTAAACAGCATCAGTTTCAACGCCGCTCTCAACGAACAGACCGCCGAAGTTGTGTGTCCATGCGCCGTCGATCGCAAACTTGACCTGACGCTCAAAGGCGTCGGTAACGTTTTCGTATTGGATCTCCCATACGTCATCTTCTACTTCTGTCATCTCGTTTCCAACATATGCCGGATCCCAAGATGCGCCGTTCAGCCATGCGTCTTCGCCGTTACCGACTGCGAATACGGTATCATACTTGAACTCGGTGATGAACTCAACGTTGTCGCCCTGTACAAAAGTGACGTTCTCTGTAGGATCATATACTACTGTAAAGGTGCCTGCGCCGGTCAGATTGAAGGTTACGTTGTTGCCGGTCGAATCGCCGATCCATTCTGATCCGTTCTTAACAGCCTTAAGCTGTACTGCGGAGTAAGCCTTTTCAACGGTGTATTCCTTGGTGTAAGTACCGTCAGCCTGCTTGGTCATCAGGTTGGATTCGTTGTTGCCGTCCCAGCCGGTGCCAAAGATCTCAGCCTCGGAACCTGCTACGATAAGAGTTGCTTCCTCTTCGGACTCAGTCTCGGGAACTGTCTCGGGCTCGGTTTCTGGAACAGTTTCAGGCTCAGTCTCGGGAACTGTCTCGGGCTCAGTCTCAGGCTCAGTCTCGGGAACTGTCTCAGGCTCAGTTTCGGGCTCGGTCTCGGGCTCTTCATCATAAGTGATGGTAAGAGTGAAGGTCGCGCCTGTCTTGGAAACGAAGTCAAATTCTCTAAGGTCGAGCTGTAACTTAACTGTGCAAATATCTTCGGTGTCGAAGGTGATATTGTCGCCGTTGTAAACAGCAGGAGTTGCAACGCCGCTTGCCTCGAACGCACCGCCGAAGTTGTG
>JBGUOX010000042.1:0-6954 GCA_045129995.1 Ruminococcus sp.
CATACAAAATCCCCCTTATGGTAGTTTCTTTAATTCTACCATAAGGGGGTGGTTTTTTCTATTGTCCGTTTTTACTGGACCTGTTCAGAATGACCCGGGAGCTTGCTTTTGTTATATGGGGTTATATGGGAAACTTTTTATCCTGCCGTTGATGAAGCGCGTGTTCACGATGGACTTTTCCAAAGGCGGACGAGGTTGTTCCCGACGCAGCCTAGAAGTTGCGGTAGTGCTTGACGTCTCTTCTTTTTCTTTTGCGCTTGCGGTGGATCGAAGCGGCGATGAGATAGATAACAACGACCAGCACGATCACGCCGATCAGGATCGGGAACCAGTAGGATTTCAAGATGGTGTGGAAAACATCCCAGACGGTCTTTGCGATGCTGCGGTCTACCGATTCGCCGGTAACAAGGTTGACGGTTTGAAGCAGCAGCTTTTCCCCTGTTTTGGGATCCTTATAATACACCGAGGCTGTGCCGACCGTCTCGCCCTTTTTGAGTGGCGCTTCCAGATATTCGGGCAGATCGTATTCATATTCAAGATTGCCCTCGTTCATAGCTTCGGGAACGACCGCCCGAACGTCGTGCTCGGGATAAAGCTGAATCGTTTCCTTGTTCATTACATACTTCAGCGCCGCTTCGCACATCGGCGTTTCGCGGCTGGTGATAGGTTCCAGCTTGAGCTGAACCAGACACCAGCGGAACAGGTTGGCGGCGTCGGTAAAGGTGAAGTAATCCTCCTGCACGCCCTCCTTGTACGGCGCGCCGAGCAGTATCAAAATATAGGACTGTCCGTCGGCGGAAGCGGTGGTAACAAGGCATCTTCCGGCTTCGTCGGTGGTGCCGGTTTTTATGCCCTTTGCGTAGGTGTAATAATACTCGGAGTTGGAGTCGATAAGACCGTTCGTCGTGACAAGCGAAGTGTCGTCGCCCTCGCACTTGTAGCGGTCGGTGTTGGAGATCGTTTCAAAATTCGGAAGCGTAAGAGCGTATTCTGTAATAATCAAAAGGTCGCGCGCCGTGGTGTAATGATCCTTGTTGTGCAAGCCGTCAGGGTTTGCGAAGTGAGTGTTTTGACAGCCCAGCTCCTTTGCCTTGGCGTTCATCTTGTCAACAAAAACCTTTATGTCGCCGTTGCCCACATAATCCGCAAGCACCATTGCGGCGTCGTTGCCGGAGGGCACCATCAGGCTGTAGAGCAGATCCTTGCCCGACACCTTTTCTCCGACGTGATCCGAAAGGAACGCCATTGAACTGCCGGTATTGCGCAGCTTGTCGATGATGGGCTTTTTTATCTCGATACGCGCCTCCTCGATGTTTGGAATGTTTTCGTAAGCGATAATATAGGTCATTATCTTTGTGGTGGAAGCGGGATACATTTTTTCGTCGGCATTTCTTTCAAAAACCGTTTGACCTGTATCCATACTGACAAGCAAAACGGATTTTGATTTGATGTCAAGATCATTTGCGTAGGAAACGGCGCTTACGCCGCCGACAGACGCCGACAGAAGCAAGGTCAGCGCAAAAAGCACGCAAATGACGCGAAGAGTGAGTTTTTTCATTTACATAGCCCCTTAGTTTAATGTATTCTGTCCCCCGCGCGCAAAAAGTCTGTCAACCTCTGCCTTGAGCAGCCGCAGCTCGTCATTGCGCAGGTCTTTGTATATCATAATTATGTCATCGGCGATCTTTTGCGACAGCTCCAGGCTTTTGGTGTCGGCAAAATCGGCGATGGACATTTGCGGCAAGCCGTGCTGACGTTCGCCGAAAAAGTCGCCCGGTCCGCGCATTTTGAGATCCTCGTCGGCTATTTTAAAGCCGTCGTTGGTGCTGCACATCACGCGCAGGCGCTCGGCGGTGACGGGATTTCGGTTGTCGCTTATCAGGATGCAGTAGGATTGGAAGCTTCCTCTGCCGACTCTGCCGCGCAGCTGGTGAAGCTGGGAAAGCCCGAAGCGCTCGGCGTTTTCTATCATCATCACCGAAGCGTTAGGCACGTCCACGCCGACCTCGATGACGGTGGTGGACACAAGCAGACCGTATCGGTTGTCGGCAAACGCCGCCATAATGCGTTCTTTTTCGTCCGACTTTGTTTTGCCGTGGACTACCGCGACGGGTATCTCGGAAAAATCGTTGAGCATAAGATTTGCCGCGTATTCCTCGGCGGACGCCACGTTGTCAAGCTCGCCTTCCTCGATCAGCGGACAAACGATAAAAGCCTGGCGTCCCTGCGCGATCTCGTTTTTGATGAAGGAATATATCTTCTTTCTGTCCGCCGCGCTTCGCACTACCGTTTTGACCGGCTTGCGCGACGGCGGAAGCTCGTCGATGACGGAAATGTCAAGATCACCGAAGATGATGAGTCCGAGCGTGCGCGGGATAGGCGTAGCGGACATAACCATAAGGTGAGGGTTTTCTCCCTTGCCAAGCAAGGTGGCTCGCTGGGCAACGCCAAAGCGGTGCTGCTCGTCTGTGACGGCAAGACCGAGGTTGTGAAAAACGGTTTCCTCCGCGATCAGCGCGTGAGTGCCGATGACCAGATCTACCGAGCCGTCGGCAAGTCCCTCGCGCACCTGCTTTTTTTCTTTCTCCTTCATAGAGCCGACAAGCAGCGCGACCTTTAGTCCCGTGTTTTCAAGCAGTGCGGAAAGGTTGTCGAAGTGCTGTCTTGCGAGTATCTCGGTTGGAGCCATAAACGCCGCCTGAAAGCCGTTTTTGGCGGTGGTGTAGCATACGGAAGCAGCTACGGCGGTCTTGCCCGAGCCCACGTCGCCCTGTACCAAACGGTTCATCGGCTCGCCCTGAGCCGTGATGTCGCGCACGCAGTCGGCGATCGCACGTTTTTGAGCGCCTGTCAGCTCGAACGGCAGCAGCCCTTCAAACTCGGCGGAACAGTCGCGGTTTATTTTTACGCCGCTGAAGCCCCGGCTGCGGCCGCGAAGCTGTCGCATTCCGAGATTGAGCACCAAAAGCTCCTCGGTGACAAGTCTTCGGCGGGCTTCGTCAAGGTCGTCGCGGCTTTTCGGAAAGTGTACGTCAAAAAGCGCCTGCCTTAATCCGCAAAGCTTGTATTTTTTTCGGATAAGCTCCGGGATGGGATCGTTGATCTCCTCAGGCAAAAGCGACAGAGCCTGCTCCACAGCGGACGAAATGCTTTTGCTGACAAGCCCTGCCGTGGTGCGGTAAACAGGATGGATGACGGGACCCATCGCGACGCTCGCGAAGGCAGGAGAAAGCATTTGCTTGCCGTAGTTATCGACAGTTATTTTTCCAAAAAAGAAATATTCTCCGCCGTAGGCAAGCATTCGGCTGATGTAGCGGTTGTTGAACCACACCATTTTAAGCGTGCCGGTGTCATCGTACACGGTCGCCTTTGAGACTATCCTTCCGCCGCCGATCATAGCGTCGGACACGGCAGTGCCGAGCACCGCCTTAATGCAGTAGGTGCCACCTTCCTGACAATTTTCAATTTTTTCAACGGAGGTCCAGTCCTCATAAGCACGCGGATAAAAGGTCAATAATTCTCCTACAGAATTAATCCCGAGCTTTTCGAACAGCTCCGCACGTTTTGTGCCGATCCCCTTTAGGGAAGTAAGCGGCATTTTGTATAATGAAGCCATATTGATCAAAAGGGCAGGGGCGTACCCCTGCCCTGACAGCAGTTTTTTATTCTACGCTGAGGATGAAGTAATAAACCGGCTGGTCGCCCTTGACAAGAGAGATGTCGCAGCGTGAACCGAACTTATCCTTGAGCTCCTCGTATGCCTTTTCGGCGTCCTCCTCGGCGATGTCCTCGCCGTAGATGAGGGTGATGAAGGAGGTGTCGCGCGTTACCATATCCTTTGAAAGCTTTACGAGCGCCTTGACAGCGTTCTTTTCGGTAATTGTCAGCTTGCCGTTCTGCAAAGCGATGATGTCGCCTTCCTTGATCTTTTTGCCGGCAAACTCGCTGTTGCGCGCCGCGAAGGTAACCAAGCCGGTGCCTACGCCGTGCGCCGCGTCCATCATCAGCTGAACGTTGCTTTCGGCGGAAATATCCGCGTCAAAGTTGAGCAGAGCGGTCATACCCTGAGGAATGGTGCGTGTGGGAACGATGATGACCTTTCTGTCGGTGACAAGCGGAATGGTCTGCTCCGCCGCGAGGATTATGTTTTTGTTATTGGGAAGCACAAAGACCGTCTTGGCAGGAGTGCCCAGAACAGCCTCCAAAATGTTGTCCGTGCTGGGATTCATACTCTGACCGCCGGAAACGACATTGGCGCATCCGAGATCCTGGAAAAGAGTTTTTAATCCGTCGCCGGCAGCTACCGCTACAAACCCGAACTCCTCGGTGGGCTCGGCAAAGGCGAAGGTTTCCTTCTTCTTCTTTTTCTTGGTGCTTTTGTTGTTCTTTTTGGCGTTTTTGTGCTGTTCCTTCATATTTTCGACCTTGACGGCAAGCAGAGCGCCGTAGGTCAAGCCCTTTTCCAAAACCACGTTGGGGGTTTCGGTGTGGACGTGCACTTTGATGATCTCCTCATCGTTTACCATAACGACGCAGTCGCCGATGGTCTGCAAAAAGCTTCTCAGATCGTCGGGCTCAAGCTCACACTCGGGATCTCTGCCTACGATGATCTCGGTGCAGTAGGTGAACTCGATGTCGTCGTCAAACTCAGCTGCGGCGCTGTCAAAGGTTTCCATGGTAAGCGCCTGAGTCTCCTCATATTCCACGATCTCACCGTCCTTAAAGCAGCAAAGCATACCCTCAAAGATGGAGCAAAGTCCCTTGCCGCCGGCGTCAACAACACCTGCCTTTTTTAACACGGGAAGCAATTCGGGAGTGATCGCGAGCGCGTCGTTGGCTTTGTCAACGATAGCCTGCCAAACGGAAACGGCGTCGTTGTTTTCGCGGGAAGCCTCAACGCCTGCCTCGTAAGCCATACGCGCAACAGTCAGGATGGTTCCTTCGGTGGGCTTGGCGACCGCCTTGTAAGCGGCGTCAACGCCGATGCCCAGCGCCGCGGCGATATTTTTGCCGTTGACCTCGTCGGTGTCCTTGAGTCCCTGAGCAAAGCCGCGGAACAGAATGGAGGTGATAACGCCCGAGTTGCCTCTGGCGCCTCTGAGCATAGCCTTTGCGGCGATGTCTGCGACCTCGCCCGCGGTAGCGTCCTCGCAATCCTCCAAAGCCCTGGCAGCCGCCATTACGGTCATCGACATATTTGTGCCGGTGTCGCCGTCGGGTACGGGGAAAATGTTGAGGTCATTGATGTGGTTCTTCTGCACACTGATGTTATGCGCGCCTGAGATAATCGCGTTCTTTAGAATCTCTCCGTTAATCATAAATGCACATCCTTTAGTTTTAAGGTGTTATTTGACACATTATCAATTTTTATTATACAGGTTTTCAATTCATTTTTCAATAGTTTAATGATAAAAAAATGTCTATTCCACGCGCATACTTTCAGCACTTTTGCACTTTCCGCTGCGGTCGTCTATGTCAAACAGCACGCCCTCCAGCCGGCAGTCGCCCTCCGCAAAGTCAAAACGCGCCGGAAGCTTTGTTTTGAACTTGTTGATGATGATGTCGGTCTTGACGCCGAGCACCGAATCGATCACGCCCGTCATACCGGCGTCGGTGATGTATCCGGTTCCGCCGGGCAGGATCTGAGCGTCTGAGGTTTGGACGTGCGTATGCGTTCCGAACACCGCGCTTACCCTTCCGTCGAGATAAAAACCCATCGCGCGTTTTTCGCTTGTCGCCTCCGCGTGAAAATCAACGATCACGATGCTGTCCTGCACGTCCTTTAAAACCCGGTCGATCACGTCAAAGGCGCAGTCGAGTCCGCTTTCAAGGAACATATTGCCCATCAGGTTTATGACCGTGACCGTTCGCCTGCCCATATCGAGCGTGACCGCTCCGCGCCCGGGAGCGGCGCTGTCGGAATAATTTGCAGGACGCGCGACAAAAGGCGAGGATTCAAGATAATCATACGCCTCGCGCCGGCGAAAGGCGTGGTTGCCCAGGGTGATCACGTCCACGCCGCTGTCAAACAAATACTGCGCGGAAGAAGGCGTTACGCCGTTGCCGTCCGCGGAGTTTTCTCCGTTGCAGATCACCGCGTCGATCCCCTTTACCCTTTTGAGCGCAGGCAGCTTTGAACGCAAAAAGCGGCAGCCTGCGCCGCCTACGACGTCGCCGATGCAAAGAATGCGCATAATTTCATCCCCTTGTGCATTTTATTACCTTTTGATTATACTATTCTTCGACGCCGAAATCAACCGTTTGAGCGATATTCTCATTAAAAACATAGTCGGCGCGGCACAAAAAGCCGCCGTCCGTTTGCTTTACGGTCAGGGACTTTTTGACTCGCTTGCTCTCCCCTTTTTCGAACAGCTCATACAGCAGCGCGGCGCGGCAGAGCTGCTTTTGGGCGGTATCGCGCGTAACAGTCTCCTGCGATGAGCTCAGCTCACGGGCGGTCTCGGTTTCGATCCCCAGCGGCAGCACGGTTTGATTTACGACAAGGCTTTGCTCTGATTTTGTGTATGCCGCTGTTTTGAAGGAACGAAAGGAAAACGAGCAGGGAAAATCAAGACGCAGAAAGCGCAGACGGAATCGGTCGGCTTTATTTTCTGTCAAAGAATAATAATTTATACTGTCAGGAATGTATATTTCTTTTTTAGAAGTAACATCCGCCCAAACCTCGCCCTTGGCGCGTGTGTAGCTTACGTTGCCGTTTTTGTCGGTACTGACGCCGCTGATCAGCAGATCGCCCTGAGCCGCGCCGCTGTTCCTTTTGACCTGCGCAAAGCCCCTTTCCGCAATGATGTCGGTGATCACTCCGTCGGCTGACGCCTTGATGTTTGCAGGCGAGGGATCGTTGTCGGTGGGCGGCTTTTTTACCTTTTCCTTTATCTCCACTCCGGCGTGGCAGCCGACGATGTTTACGCTCATCCATCCGATCTCCTCTGCACT
>JBGUOX010000043.1:0-1560 GCA_045129995.1 Ruminococcus sp.
GAAAACGCAAGATTCTGCGGACGCTGCGGAGCTGCTTTGACTCCTGTTAATCAGCCTGAAGTTCAGCCTGCCTATCAGCCCGTTGTGCAGCCTGCCTATCAGCCCGTTGTGCAGCCCTTGACCTTATTTATGAAGCCGAAAACCAGCTTTATAAACTATGTGTTCGATGTGCTGGACGAAAACGGAAATCTTGTATATAAGGCTGAAACGCAGGCTCAGGGAATGCATTACGGCGCTCATATCTGCGACGCTTACGGCAGAGAGCTTATCGGTATTCGTCATGGCTCGAAAGCCGCGCTTGTTACAATGATGTTTGACGTGTATCGGGACGGCGCGCTGATCGGTCATGTAAATCAGAAGGTCGAAAAGGCAAGATATGTATATGACTTCCCCGAGCTGGGATTTTTTAACGAAAGCGATACTTTCGCCTGCAATTTGAATATCTCAAAGAACGGGTATCCTGCCGCGACTGCCGTTAAAAAGAAAAAGTCTATGACAGACAAATACACGGTGACCGTAAACGACAGCCGTGACGCGGATGTAGTTTTGGCGCTTATTATGATCGTGCAGCTCTCGTTAATGAGATCAAGACGCGGAAACAGCCGCATTTGATTTGAACGCTGTTTTGTATAAGAAAATATTTGATGAGGCAAATCGTAAAGCATAAGAATGCCTGAACAGAAAAGGTGCGATGATATGGTTACATCCGTGACGCGCGGCACCGTGAAGCTGCGCAAAAACGAAATGGATTATTTTTGCTTCGGAAGCGGAAAAACACCGTTTGTGCTGCTGCCCGGGCTTAGCGTAAAGCCGGTGATAAACTCCGCCGAGGGCGTTGCGTCGGCTTACCGAATGTTTGCGGACGACTTCACCGTGTACTGCTTTGAACGCACTAAATTTCTTGACGAGAATTATACCGTCGAAATGCTCGCTGACGATACCGCCGAGGCGATGGAGTCGCTCGGACTGAGCGGAGTCTGCCTGATGGGCGCCTCACAGGGCGGTATGATGGCGCAGTACATTGCCGCAAAGCACCCTTCGCTTGTCAAAAAGCTGCTGCTCGCGTCCACCTGCGCGCGGCTGTTCCCAAAAGCGGACGAAGTTATGACGCGCTGGGTGAATAACGCGAAAAGCGGCGATTATGACGCGTTTTTTGATTATTTCACAGATGTGCTGTTTGGCAAAGCCTTCGCCGAAAAATTCGGCGAGTTTATACGCATTGCCCACAGTGACGTGACAAAAGCTGATTTCGAGCGCTTTATGCTGCTCGGCAGGTCGTGCGATGTTCTGGACACGCGCGGACTGCTTGGGCAAATCAAATGCCCGTCGCTTGTTATCGGCGCGGTAAACGACAGGGTGCTGACCGCCGAGGCTTCGTTGGAGATCGCGCAGCTGATTGGCTGTCCGTGCTGGTTCTACGGCGCGGAATACGGTCACTGCGTGTTTGATGAAGCGCCCGACTATAAGCAGAGGATTTATGATTTCTTCACAGCATAAAAAACACCGGCAGGGGAGTTAATCCCTTGTCGGTGCTCTTCATTACCTATATTGCTTGAGAAT
>JBGUOX010000044.1:0-25661 GCA_045129995.1 Ruminococcus sp.
TCCTGCCGAGGAAGCAAAGCAGTATATGAAGGACGCCGCTAAGAAGTCCTACATGAAGAAAGGTCAGGCTATCGTAGATATGAACTACGCAGCTATCGACCGCGGTATGGAGGATGTTAAGAAGGTCGATATTCCTGCCGAGTGGCTCAACGCTGCCGACGACGCTGCTGCCGACAAGGTCGCGGGCGAAGGCGCGCTGGTTGAGTATGTCAACGGCATCCTCAAGCCCGTCAACGCTTACAAGGGCAACAAGCTGCCCGTTTCCGCATTCTCCGATCACGTAGACGGCACCTGCCCCAACGGTTCCTCCGCGTTCGAGAAGAGAGGCATCGCGGTTGACGTTCCCGAATGGCAGTCCGAAAACTGCATCCAGTGTAACCGCTGCGCCATCGTTTGTCCGCACGCTGTAATCCGTCCTGTAGCTATGACCGCTGACGAAGCAGCTGCTGCTCCCGAAGGCACCAAGACTATCCCGATGATCGGTCTTAAGGAACTCCAGTTCGCAATGACCGTTTCCACCCTCGACTGCACCGGCTGCGGCGCTTGCGCACAGGTTTGCCCGGGCAAGAAGGGCGAGAAGGCGCTCGTTATGAAGCCCATCGACACCCAAAGAGCTACTCAGGCTGTATTTGATTACGGCATCACCCTCGACGAAAAGCCCGAGGTTGCCGAGAAGTTCAAGTTCAGCACCGTTAAGGGCAGCCAGTTCAAGCAGCCCTTGCTCGAATTTTCCGGCGCTTGCGCAGGCTGCGGCGAGACTCCCTATGCGAAGCTCGTTACCCAGCTGTTCGGCGACAGAATGTTCATCGCAAACGCGACCGGTTGTTCCTCCATCTGGGGTGCATCCGCTCCCGCAACTCCTTACACCACCAACAAGAAGGGCTTCGGTCCCGCTTGGCAGAACTCCCTGTTCGAGGACAACGCCGAGTTCGGTCTTGGTATGGCTCTCGGTCAGAACGCTATCCGCAACAGACTTGCCGGCTATGTTGCCGACATCAAGGAAGCGACCGACAGCGAAGAGCTGAAGGCTGCTTGCCAGAACTACCTCGACACCATCACCGATTCCACTTCTTCCCGTCCCGCGACCGACGCTTTGATCGCAGAGCTGGAGAAGGTCGTTGACGACGCTAAGGTCGGCGAGCTTGCTAAGAAGACTCTCGTTGACAAGGACGAGCTTGCAAAGAAGTCCATGTGGATCTTCGGCGGCGACGGCTGGGCATACGACATCGGCTTCGGCGGTCTGGATCACGTTATCGCTTCCGGCGAGAACGTTAACATCCTCGTATTCGACACCGAGGTTTACTCCAACACCGGCGGTCAGTCCTCCAAAGCAACTCCTATCGGCTCTGTTGCACAGTTCGCAGCTGCCGGTAAGGCTGTCAAGAAGAAAGACCTTGCCGCGATCGCAATGAGCTACGGCTATGTTTACACCGCTCAGGTAGCAATGGGCGCAGACAACAACCAGGTGCTCAAGGCAATGGTCGAGGCTGAAAGCTACAACGGTCCGTCCCTCATCATCTGCTACGCTCCCTGTATCAACCACGGCATCAAGGGCGGTATGGGTATCGCGCAGCTCGAGGAGAAGAAGGCTGTTGAAGCAGGCTACTGGAACACCTTCCGTTATGATCCGCGTCTGGCTGACGAGGGCAAGAATCCCTTCCAGCTCGACAGCAAGGCTCCCACTGCTTCCTACCGTGACTTCATCATGGGCGAGGTTCGTTACAACGCTCTTACCCGTTCCTTCCCCGAAAGAGCAGAAAAGCTCTTTGCCGAGGCTGAAAAGAACGCGGAGCAGAAGTTTGCTCACCTCAAGCAGCTCTCCACTTTGGAGCCCGCTGAATAAGCAACGCAAAAACATAAAATTAACGGCACGCTTCGGCGTGCCGTTTTTGTGTTGATTGTAAAACTTAAATATGAGCACCAAAAAGAAACAAGGCTTCCCAAAACAGGAAGCCTTGATAAAGTCGAGAAATATAAAATTATCTCTTTGAGAACTGTCGGGGCGTTAAGAAAACAGTCCTGTGGACTGTTTTTAGCCACGACCGCAGGAGCTAAGCTCCGAGGACGCCTCTGTGGTCAAAAAGAAACAAGGCTTCCCAAAACAGGAAGCCTTGATAAAGCCGATAACAAAAAAATTATCTCTTACTGAACTGAGGCGCACGACGGGCTGCTTTAAGACCGTATTTCTTACGCTCTTTCATTCTCGGGTCACGAGTCAGGAAGCCTGCCTTCTTAAGCTTGCCTCTGAGGTTCTCGGTGTCGTACTGAAGCAGCGCTCTTGCGATGCCGTGACGGATAGCGCCCGCCTGACCGGTAACGCCGCCGCCTGCAACGCGGCAAACTACGTCAAACTTCTCGTCGGTTTCGGTCAAAGCCAGAGGCTGACGAACGATGAGCTTGAGAGTCTCAAGACCGAAGTAATCGTCAATGTCGCGGTCGTTGATGGTGATCTTGCCGGTGCCCTGATACAGTCTTACTCGGGCAACGGAGCTTTTTCTTCTACCTGTGCCGTAGAAATAAGGTGTCTTATCGTACATACTGTTTTGCCTCCTTCTTAAGCTTCAAGCATCTGAGGCTTCTGAGCCTGATGATTGTGTTCTGCACCCTCAAAGAGACGAAGTCTCAGAAGAGCGTTTCTGCCGAGAGTGTTCTTAGGAAGCATACCCTTTACGGCAAGCTCCATTGCCTTGGTGGGCTTGGTTGCCATGAGGGTATCGTAACGGGTTTCCTTCAGATGGCCGATATAGCCGGTGTGACGCTGCCATTTTTTCTGAGTCAGCTTGTTGCCGGTCAAAACAGCATCCTTGCAGTTGATGATGATAACGTGGTCGCCGCAGTCTACGTTCGGGGTAAAGGTGGGCTTGTGCTTGCCTCTGAGCAGCACGGCAGCCTGAGCGGCAACTCTGCCGAGGGGCTTGCCGGCAGCGTCAATAACGTACCAAGCGCGCTCAACTTCGGCGGGTTTTGCTAAAAATGTTGACATTTTTATTCCTCCTATACTTTTTCGTGCTTTATGATTATATTACACATCGGCGGCAAAGTCAACACTTTTTTGAAAATTTTTAATTTAGCTTGGTAAAATCTTTAAAATACTAATATATACTATCAAATGCTCTTAAATCCTCACGAGCGATTTTTGAGAAAGAGCTGTAGAGTACACACGTTTTTTCATAAAACTTCACAATTGTTTCACACAAAGCCTATCTGCCGTTCAAAAAACAGGGGTAATATATAGTCACAGCAAACGAAGGAGGTGAAACCGATGTTTAAAAACCAACCGTCGGTCGTTGCCTGTGTAACAAGCCAATATGAATGTGACCGGATCATCGAAACAGCCGAACAGCTTGCGGCGGAATATGATTGCGAACTGCACGTATTAAGCGTTTTGATGCCGACAGAAAACTATGGACTGATAAGCGATCAGCTTGAATATCTCAACCGCGTTTCAAAAAAAGCCGGTGCGGATATGACCATAATCTTCAGCAGCGACGCGCCGAAAGCAGCGGCTCGTTTTGTCAGGGAAAACAACGCCCTGCAAATCGTAACGGGCATACACGACGGTGGCGGCGAGAGCTTTCTGGTAAGGTTTAATCAGCTGTTGCCCGATCTCTCGATCTCAATGGTGGACAAAAACCGTAATGTGTACACCATGGATGTGCGCAAACACGCACGCTAAGTTAGAAGGTATTTTTAATATATATGGATTAATAAACATAACATAAGCATTTTAATTTACTATTTCCATCTCCTTTCTTTATAAATAATCTCTCTCCAAAAGGCGCCTCGCTTTATGCGGGGCGTCTTTTCCGTTGTGCGGTGACATCAAATCCAAAAAAGTAAACAAACCCGCGAAAAATTTGTTGAATGATATTGTTTTTGCAGCAAAAATGATGTATAATGCTAGTATATGTATCTATTATAATGGAAACGGGTGAATAATTTGAGCGACCGAAACCGAAACGATTACTTTGATTTAGACAATTTTGATGAAAGCATTGACAGCCGCGAGTACCGGCGCCGCACGCCGGACAGGCGCAACGCCTACAATTCTTATAACGGAAGGCCGTCCTATAACCGTCGCGGCCCGAAAAAGAGCGGCATCAAAACACGCACGCGCAACAGAATCATCATCGTCGCCGTTGGTGTTATCATCGTGGCGCTGCTGGTGACGCTGTTTGTTTTGCTGTTCTCGCAGTGCGGCAAGCCGAAGGATACTTCCAACATCAGCACCGAAGTAACAAAATCCGCCTACAACAACAATGACCAAACCTCTCAGGCGTCCGCCGCGGAAAATCCCGACAACAACATCGCCGGCGGAGACAAGCTCTCTATCAATACATATAACCGCGCCAAGCCGGAGGACAACAACACCGACGGCTATATGGACAATTATCTGTACGTTTGGAACAGCAAGGCTTTCGAGCTGTTCGGCGGTGACGATATGACCGCGGAGCGTTACGCCGACATCGTAAATACTCTTGCGGGCAAGCTGAGCGGTATGAACGTTTACAGCATGGTGATCCCCAACCACACTGAGATGGGACTTCCCGACCGTTTGATCGCCAGCGGCGACGACGACAGCAGCGGCAAGGCGTACACCAACTCGCAGGCGGATAACATCAAAGCGGCATATAACAAAATGGATCAGACCAAGGTCACGCCGGTCAATGCGTACAACTATCTGTCCGAGCATTGCAACGAGTATATTTATTTTGATTCCGACCACCACTGGACGGGACTCGGTTCATACTACGCCTACAAAGCATTCGTTGAAAGTCAGGGGCTCGAGGCTCTGTCGCTTGACACCTGCACCGAAATGACCATCGGCGGCTTTACCGGCACGCTGTCACAAATGACAAGCGGCATCAAGGAGGACACGGTGCATTACTGGCAGTTCCCGTACACCGTGACCATGGACATCACCGACGGCAACGGCGACGTCACCAACTACGACGATCCCTATTTTGACGAGGAAGCGTCCGGAACACTGACATACGGCACCTTCATCTACGGCGACAATCCGCTTACAGTGCTGCATTCTTCTTCCGAAAACGCGCAGCAGGGCAAAAAAATCGCGGTCGTCAAGGAAAGCTACGGCAACGCGTTTGTGCCGTACCTCAGTTACAATTACGAGGAGGTACACGTCGTTGATCTGCGCACCTTCCGCAATGTTTCTTCGGGAGATCTGGCGGCATATTGCCGTCAAAACGGCATCACCGATGTGCTGTTCCTCAACGGCATTATGAGCGCCAACACACCCGAACGTCTGGACGAAATGACGACGCTCTGCGACTGATAAAACAAGCATCGATAACCGCGCGTTTAGTGCGAAAAAGGAGGTGACGGAATGATAGCGGAAAACGTCAGAGGAGTACTGTTTGGCAACATATCTGAAAATTTGTATTCGGCGTATGTCAGCTCGGCTGTTGTCAGCCGCCGCAGCGCCTATGTTGTTACGCGCAAGCGTATCAAAGAGTACTTTGACGGAGTTGTCATTGCCGTTGCCGAATTTGAGGGCTTAGAGGGCGACCGCCTGATCGTCGCTCAGCCCGGCGAGGTTTTCTATGAGCCTGAGCTGCGAAACCTGCTTGGAAAGCTGCGCAACGTCACGCTGAAAAGCCTTCGCTGCCTGTACGAAAAATCCTGCGGCGGCATCATCTTCTATAAAACCAAACAAAACACAAAGATCCTGCTGGTAAAAAATAATAACGGCAGATATTGGAGCTTCCCCAAGGGACACATCGAGGACGGCGAAACCGAACAGGAAACCGCTATCCGTGAAATCAGGGAGGAAACCGGACTGGACGTCACTCTGGTCAACAACTTCCGCGAAATCAGCGAATACTGTCCCTTCGGAAAAATCCGCAAGCGCGTGGTATTCTTTTTGGCGCGCGCATTTACCGACAACGTAAAGATCCAGGAAGAAGAAATCGACAGCTACATTTGGGTGGATCTGCAACAGGCGCGCAAGCTTTGCTCCTATGACAACGATTTGCGCATCATCGAAAAAGCGGAAACCACAATTCACTTAATGAGAAACTGATATGGCAAAGGTGTTACTATACAATTTGACCCCGTCGAAAGCGGCACAGCTGAAAATGCTTTGCCGCCGGATTTTCGTGGAGGCGACAGAGGTCGACCGCAGCGATTTCGGCAAGCCGATCGCGTCCCTGCTGGACGGCTCAGCCGCGTCACTGCCGGCGCAGCCTGCGGATTTTGACGGGGAAATGCTCTATTTTGCCGAGATGGACGGCGGAATGCTGAACATTCTGCTCGATCAAATCAAACGCAAAAAATTGGGCGTGGCGCTTAAGGCGGTTCAAACAGAGACAAATACGGCGTTTACCTCGCAGCAGCTGTACTGCGAGCTTTGCGCCGAGCGCGAAGCAATTTCCAAAAGCATTTCCGCAAACAACTGATCGGGAACGACATCGCCCATGCGCAGGCGCTGCCGCGTTTTGCCGTTGCTTCGTCCCGTCGGTCAACTCTCATTTTAGCCCCCTTTACCGCTGAAGGTAAGTGGGGTTTTTCTATTTATAATATGATTTCAAATCGAAGCGTTAGTTTTGAAATCAGCATAAGACGCAAAAAAGAAGGATTATTATGACCCCTCAAAACAACAAACGAGAAAAACGTCTTACGCCGTACCTGTCGCCTCTGGCGGTATGGGCGCTTGCCTTTGGCTGCGCGGTCGGCTGGGGATCTTTTGTAATGCCCGGCACAACCTTTTTGCCGCAGGCAGGACCGGTCGGCGCCGCAGTCGGTTTGTTTATAGGCGCCGGTATCATGGTGCTGATCGGCTTTAACTACTATCAATTGATGAAGCGCTATCCCGGCGCGGGCGGCGCATATACATATGCCAAGCGCGTGCTTGGCAGCGACCACGGCTTTTTGTGCGCGTGGATGATGATCCTGACCTACGCCGCCATCATATGGGCAAACTCAACGGCGCTGTCGATTATCGTGCGCGACCTGTTCGGCGAGGTCTTTTGCTTCGGCTTTTCCTATTCAATCGCAGGCTACACCATCTATTTCGGCGAGGTGCTGCTCTCCGTCGCTGCGCTGGCGGTTACGGGACTTCTGGTTGCCTTTTTCAAGCAGGCGGCAAAATATGCGCAGATAATCTGCGCGGCGCTGCTGTTTGTCGGCGTGACGGTTTGCTTCATCGCCACGGTGGTGCACAACGGCGGCTTTGAGGCTATGATGCCCGCTTTTTCAGAGCAGGATGATCCCGCGGTACAGGTGCTTGGCATAGTAATGCTGTCGCCGTGGGCGTTTATCGGCTTTGAATCTGTGTCCCACTCCACCGGCGAGCTTAAATGTTCCGTCAAAAAAACAATGCCGGCGATGACTGTCGCGCTTGTGACCGGCGTTTTGACGTATGTAATGCTTACATTGTGCGCGGCAATGGCGCGGCCGGACGGCTACGCAAGCTGGGGCGAGTATATCGGCGCACTGGCACGCTTGGACGGCGTGGAAAGCGTTCCAACCTTTTATGCCGCGCGCGAAGCGATGGGCAGCACGGGCTTGATCACTCTGGGCATTGCTGCGATTTGCGGCGTAGTCACCGGACTCATCGCGAACTATACCGCGCTCAGCCGTTTGCTCTACTCGGTATCGGTCAGCGACAGAAACTTTAAAAGGCTTGGAAAGCTGTCAAAAAACCGTGTGCCGTACATTGCCGTGCTGTGCGTTATGTGCGTTTCGTTCATTGTGCCGTTGTTCGGCAGAACCGCCATCGGTTGGATCGTGGACGTCACCACCATCGGCGCCGCTTTGATTTACGCTTACGCCTCGATGTGCGCGTTGGTGACCGGCAAACGTGAAAAAAACAAAAAGCTGTTTATTTCGGGAATTGTCGGCGCGTTGATCTCTGTCGGCTTTGCCGTGGTTTATTTGATGCCTAACTTGTTTAGGCAAAGCAAGCTTGCCACCGAGTCGTATATGATGCTCATCATTTGGAGCTTGCTGGGCATGGTGGTGTTCCGTGTGGTCATCGGCGCGGACAAGAGCCGGCGATTTGGCAAAAGCGAGATCGTTTGGACGATTCTGCTGTTGATGGTTATGGTCGTTTCGGCGATCTGGATCCAGCAAACGCTATCGTCCGAATCAACTCAGGTCGCACGTGATATTGTCGGCTATCAAAAGGAATGCGCCGCCGAGGCGGGGCTGACGGGCAGCGACGCCGCGGTGCAGGCTACCGGAAAATATATCAGCACTCGCCTGCGTGAGTTCGGCTCAATAGTGCAAAGCAACATTTTTGTTCAGACGGCATTGATAGCCTGCTCCGCAATGCTGATTTTCAGCATCTTTTCAATCATCAAAAAGCGCGAAAAACACATCGAAAAAGAACGTATAACAGCGGAACAAAACAGCAGGGCAAAAAGCACCTTCCTTTCGAATATGAGCCACGACATCCGCACGCCGATGAACGCCATCACGGGCTATACCGCGCTGGCGCTTAAGGAAGACGTTTCGGACAAAACGCGCGACTATTTGGAAAAAATAGATACCTCCGGCAGACATTTGCTGTCGCTGATCAATGATATTTTGGATATGAGCCGCATTGAAAGCGGCAAAATGGAGCTCGACAACGCTCCTGCCGATTTGGAAAGCATCATCGGCGAGGTGCAAAGCATCTTTGCGATGCAGATGCACTCAAAACACATCGACTTTACCACAAAGATAAAAGATCTGACGAACCGATACGTCGTCTGCGACAAAAACCGCATAAACCGAATTTTGCTCAACCTGCTGTCAAACGCCTGCAAATTCACGCCTGACGGCGGCAAGGTTTCACTCACGCTCAAACAAACAGCCGCGAATGACGACAGCGGCGTGTATGAGCTGTGCGTAGCGGACACCGGCATCGGTATGAGTCCCGAATTTTCCGAGCACATTTTTGACGCGTTCGAGCGTGAACGCACCCAAACCGTCAGCGGAATCCAGGGAACCGGCTTGGGTATGGCGATCACCAAAAATTTGGTGGAGCTGATGGGCGGCTCCATCGACCTGCAAACCGAAAAGGACAAGGGCACTCGGTTTACCATCACTCTGCCGCTGCAATCGGCTGAGGAAGCCGACGTGGCGGAGATGAACGCTCAGCTGCAAGTGCCGGCTGAGAACCATCACGTCGGCGCTCAGCTGCTGCTTGCGGAGGATAATCCCGTCAATGTCGAGATAGCCTGTGAGATCCTGCGTCAGGAGGGCTATCGCGTCGACACTGCGGAAAACGGAAAACGTGCTGTGGAAATGCTCGCTTCCGCGCCTGTCGGAACATATCAGCTGGTGCTTATGGATATTTTGATGCCTGTTATGGACGGACTGGAAGCTACCCGAAGCATCCGCGCGCTTGAGGGCGAACGCGGCAAGGTGCCGGTCATCGCAATGACCGCCAACACCTTTGAGGATGACCGCCGCGCCGCTAAGGAAGCCGGTATGAACGGATATGTGGGCAAGCCCTTCAGTCCCGATGAGCTGCTGAGGACCATCGAACAGCAGCTTGAGAAAGAGGATAAACAATGAGAGCGTTTATAAATACCATCCGGCGCCGCCGCAAGGTGCTGGTGGCAGATGATGAATTTATCAACCGCGAGCTGCTTCGCACCATATTGGAAGCAGAATATGAGGTCGTCTGTGCGGAAAACGGAAAAGAGGCTTTAGACCTGCTTTCGGAAGGCGAAACCGATTTTTCGCTTGTGCTGCTCGATTTGCTGATGCCTGTAATGGACGGCTTCGAGGTAATACGCCGCTGCCGCGAAAGCGAAACACTGCGCATGGTGCCGATCATCGTGATGACGTCCGAAAAATCGGCTGAGGTCAAGAGCATCCGTATGGGCGCGGTCGATTTCATCACCAAGCCGTACGATATGCCCGATGTCATTCTTGCGCGGTGTGAGCGCGTAATAGAGCTGAGCGAGGATCAAAGCCTTATCCGTGAAACCGAAACAGACAAGCTGACGGGGCTTTACACCCAAAAATACTTTTTCGAATATATCCGCCGTTTTTTAACAGACGGAGAAATGGACGCCGTTGCGCTGGATATTGACCGATTTGAAATGATAAACGAGGTGTTCGGCAGGGAAGAGGGCAAGCGCCTGCTTAAAGCGACGGCTTCGCTGATCAGCGAGGTGTTGGTTAATTCCGAGGGAATTGCCTGCCGCCGCGAGGCGGACAGCTTTTTTGTCTATCGCCGACGCTGCGACGATTACGAAACTTTGCTTCGCCTCATCAACGAACGGCTTGCCGCGCAGTTTTCCGGACGCGGAATCCGCCTGCGTGCCGGCGTTTGCCAACGGTCGGACAGCCTTAGGGCGGAAACGCGCTTCAACCGCGCCAAGTCGGCGTGCGACCGCATCCGAAACACCTTCAACGTCTACACCGCCTATTACAGCGAAGAGCTGTACGCGCGCGCAAAGTTCCGCGAACGGCTTATCGGCGACGTGCAGTCGTCGCTTGACAACGGCTGCTTCAAGGTGTACTACCAGCCTAAATACGCTATCCTCGGCGATGAGCCGCGTTTGGCAGGAGCCGAGGCGCTGGTGCGCTGGATCCATCCCGAGCTCGGCTTCGTCAGCCCGGGCGAGTTCATTCCGCTTTTTGAGGATAACGGACTGATCTGCAAGGTCGACCATTTTGTGTGGAGCGAAGCCGCGGCGCAAATACGGCGCTGGCGCGACGCCTTCGGGAAAAGCGTTCCCGTTTCGGTAAACGTGTCCCGCGTTGATGTTTTTGATCCGGCGCTGGAAAGCACGCTTACCTCTTTGGTGAAGCGCGAACAGCTGATGCCGGGCGAAATGAGGCTTGAAATCACCGAGTCGGCATACGCCGAGAACGGAGAACAGCTGACAGAGCTCATCAAAAGCCTGCGCGACAAGGGCTTCAAAATTGATATGGACGACTTCGGAGCCGGCTATTCTTCATTGAATATGCTCACAAGGCTGCCGGTCGATCTGCTTAAAATAGATATGCAGTTTATCCGTCATATGTTCCGCGACGAAAAAAGCCTGCGTATGACTGCGCTGGTGATCGAGCTTGCGCACACCCTGGGAATGCCTGCGGTGGCGGAAGGCGTCGAGGACGAAAACCAGCTTAACGAGCTGAAAAAAATGGGATGCGACCTGATCCAGGGCTACTATTTTTCACCGCCCGTGCCTGCTGAAAAAATGACGGAATTAATACAAAAAGATGCCGAAAGGAGATAATCATAATGCTTACACTGGAAAATCTTAACGCTATGGGAGCCGACACCGCCGAGGGCTTGGCGCGCTGCTACGGCAACGAAACACTCTACCTTCGCCTGGTCAAAATGCTGCCTGCCGAAAGCAACTTTGACACTCTCAAAAGCTCTTTGGAGCAGGGCGACCTCGACACCGCGTTTCAGGCTGCGCACGCGCTCAAGGGCGTGGTGGGCAACCTTTCCATTACGCCTATGTACAAATTGGTGTCCGAAATCACCGAGCTTCTGCGCGCCCGCGCGCAAGCAGACTATATGCCGCTTGTAAACGAAATGCTTGCCATGAGGGACCACCTTGCCGCGCTTTGTAAGGATTAATACTGATAAATACATTCTTATCCGGAGAAGATTATGGATACGAAAGGTTTAAGAAAATTTGCAGAAACTTGGCTGACGCTGTTTGCGGTCGTCGCCGTGGGTGTTTCGCTCAACATCATCGGCGGCAAGCTCAACGCGCTGTGGGGACTGCCGCTGTTTTTAGATAATGTCGGCACCCTGCTGTCGGCGCTGCTCGGCGGCTTTATTCCGTGTATCACCGTCGGCTTTTTCAGCAATATAATAGTGGGCTTCACCGATCCCTATACCGCTTACTACTGCGTCATCAGCGTTATGATCGCGGCGGCGGCAGTATTTTTCGGCAACAAGCGTATGCTTACGCGCTTTCCGCACATTTTGGTTGCGGTTACGACCTTCGCTTTTTTGGGCGGCGTTGTCGGCGGTCTGCTCACATGGCTCATCAACGGCCTAAGCTTCGGCGAGGGCTTTGCCGTGGATATGGCGGAAAAAATCGACAGCGTGGTTCCAATGGGATACATTGCGTCCAATTTGCTGTCGGTATTTTTGGTGGATCTTGTTGACAAGGCGATCGTCACAGCCGTGGTGCTGATGATTTGGTTTTTGCTGCCAAAGAGTTTCAAGCATCTCCTGCGCCGGTTCAGCTGGTACTACGACGCTATGCCTATGGCAAAAAGCGGAGAAACGCGCAAGCGTATGTCGCTTAGCATCAAGGTGACTTTGCTGGTGGCGGCGTCCACCACAATGGTGTCGGCAGCGGCGATCGGAATCAGCGTCGTGCAGTTCCACAACAAAACCGTCCAGGAATACACCGAAATCGGACAGCAGGCGTCCTTGCTGATAGCGGAACGCTTTGATGAATCCCGCGTGGAGGAGTATCTTACCAAAGGAAGAAGCGCGCGCGGTTATTCCGATGTTGAGGATCTTATGGAAACCGTTCGAAGCGTTTCTCCGGAAATCAAGTACATCTATATATATAAAATCGAAAAAGACGGCACCCATGTGCTGTTTGATCTCGACACGGAAGAGTTCGAGGCGGAGGAGCCGGGCAATATTATTCCCTACGACCAAACCATCGCCAGGTATAAGGATGAGATGCTTCGCGGAAAGGACATCCCGGTAGACATCACCAACGACGAATATGGTTGGGTGTTGTCGGTGTACCGCCCCATCCGCGATGACAGCGGAAAAACGCTTTGCTATGTCGGCGTAGATATGTCAATGGACAATCTGAAATCAGAGGAATACGCGTTCTTGGCAAAAATAATCTCGTTGTTCATCGGATTTTTGATGGTTATCCGCACCTATGCCGTATGGATGGCGGACCGAAAGATCATCAATCCGATAAACCGTATCGCCGATATGGCGCGTCGTATTTCCTATGACACGCCAACAGCTCGTCAGGAAAGCCTTCGGCAAATGGATGCGCTGAACATCGACACCGGCGACGAGATCGAAAACCTGTACCACGCCTACAAATACGCCGCGGGCGAAACCGTGCGCTACATCGACGAGGTAGAGAAAAAGAGCGCACAGCTGTCGCGTATGCAAAACGGTCTTATTATGGTTCTTGCCGATATGGTAGAAAGCCGCGACCAATGCACCGGCGACCACGTTCGCAAAACCGCCGCGTACACAGAGGTGATTTTGCGGCAAATGCAAAAGGAAGGCATCTATGCCGACAAGCTCAGCGATGAATACATCGCCGAGGTAGTCAATTCCGCGCCGCTTCACGACGTAGGCAAAATCGCGGTGTCCGACGCCATCCTCAACAAACCGGGCAAGCTGACGGACGAGGAGTTCCGCGCAATGCAAACCCACACCACCGAGGGCGGAAAAATCATCGATAAAGCCATCGAGCTTGTTGCCGAGGAAACCGAGTATCTGACCGAAGCCAAAAACCTTGCGTCCGGACATCACGAAAAATGGAACGGCAAGGGCTATCCGAAGGGGCTTTCCGGAGAAGACATCCCGCTTTCGGCGCGCGTTATGGCGGTTGCCGATGTTTTCGACGCGCTGGTGTCGCGCCGCAGCTACAAGGAGCCGTTCTCCGTGGAAAAGGCACTGGACATCATCCGGGAAGGCTCGGGCAGTCACTTCGATCCGCAAATCGTCAAGGCGTTCCTCGACGCCGAGGACGAGGTAAGGCGCATTGCCGCGATGAATATGGATATATAATTTAAGTGTTGCTATTCTGTTATAGTCGTTGTGTTATCCTTTATATACCGTCAGACAAGACGGAAATACCTAAAAAGGAGACAACACAATGATCAGACTGTTAATACTTGCCGCCACAACCGCGGCTGCCGCGGCAGCCATCACCACCAAGGCGCTGCCCGCAAAAAAAGAGCCGCCGTGCGAACCGGTGCAGGCACCGGAAAACAACTCCTCCGAAGCGGTATGCGTTATGAACGAACCAACCGCCAATGCATATGGTATGGAGTATATGTATGTATAGAAAATGACCGCCGCGTACCGAATTGTACGCGGCGGCATTTTTTATCAAAATCAAAAAATATAAAAAAATTTAAAAAAATTTTAAAAATCACCTTTTTTTGTAATACTGTTGTTATAGTCCCTTTGTTATACTAAGCTTGTAAAAAACAAAGAGGAAAAAACCTCAAAAGAAAAGGAGATAATCATTATGAAAAAAGGAAGAATCATCGGCGCCGTATGCGCACTCTCAGCAGCAGCAATCACTGTATCAGGTCTGTTCACCTACAGCTTTTTCACAACCGTCAATCCTCAGCAAAGCGTGTCCTCTGTGCAAAAGCTCGCGGCAGCCGACGTTACCTCCGCAGACAAGGTAGATAAGGTTCAGAAAAAAGAAACCGCAGCAAAGAAAATGAACACCGAAAAGAAAGCAGACACCGAGAAAAAGGCAAACACCGAAAAGAAGATCACCGCAGAAAAAAACGAGAAAAAAGAAGCTCCCAAGGAAGTCAAAAAGGCAAACGAAGCAAAGCCCGCCGGCGGCGCAATCCCTCATCAGGGCGAAAAAGGCTTTTGCGGCGTTGTCGAAAAGGACGGCGTTACCTACAACATCATCAACGGCGAAGCTTCCAAGGTAGTAACCGAAAAGGACAAAACCCTCAGCTATGCGCTGAAGGATCTGAGCAAATGCACCGACAGCTCAATGTCCAAGGAAGAAAAGCTCAAAAAAGCGTTCAAATATTTGCAGGACAACTATCTTGAGGGCAGCGTTCGTCCCACCACCCACGAGGGCGACTGGGTTACCCTCTACGCCAACGATCTGTTCGTAGGCGGCAAAGGCGACTGCTTCAGCTTCGGCGCAGCGTTCGCTTATATGGCAAAGGGCATCGGCTACACCGACGTTTACGCCTGCAACAGCGGCGGCCACGGCTGGACCGAGATCAACGGCAAGCTTTACGACGCCGAGTGGAGCATGCACAGCAAAAAATATTCCTACTACGGTATGAGCTACGACGAGCCTTGCGACGTATCCTACAAGGGCGCAATCGGCTGGGCAGACTGGACTCACGTAGCGGTATAAGGATCGCAGCATACGCTCCCGACCGCACCTTTTATCAACAGCGGTAAGAAGATTCCGATAAACAAAAAACGAAAGCGGCACGCAGTTCAAATCGCGTGCCGCTTTTTCGTTATGTACCGGGCGATGCTGATTTAGCTCTGCCCTTGTCTTTTCGTTTTTTAACGCTGACGGTTTCCAGTTCAAACCAAAAAACGCTGCCCTTGCCCGGCGTGCTGCGCACACCAAAGCGCGCGTTGTGCGCGTCAAGAATGCTTTTGACGATCGACAGTCCCAAGCCCGAACCGATAACGCCGCGCCGGTGTTCCTTGTCGACCTTGTAGTACCTGTCCCAAATATACGGCAGCTTGTCCGCGGGAATGCCCTCGCCGTGATCGATCACCTCAATGCGAACGCGTCTGTCCTTGCAGGTCTGTGTCAAAATAACCGTCTTGTCCTCGCCGGCGTGATTCACCGCGTTGTTCACCAAATTATAAAGCACCTGCGAGATCCTCAGCTCGTCGGCGTTTATATACGCGTCCTCGTTGCTGTCAAAAATAATGTTAAAGCCGTCCTGCTCCACCAGCTTTGCGTAGCGGTCAAAAATCGCCTTCACGCTGTCTGTCAGGCAGAATACCTTTTTCTCCGCCTGCGAAGCGCCCGATTGCAGCTTTGAAAGGTCAAGCAGGTCGTTTACCAGCGTCGAAAGCCGCGTTGCCTCGTCAATGATTATCTGGATATTCTCCGGCGTATTCTCTCCCGGAAGGTCGCGCATAACCTCGCCGTAGCCCGTGATCATCGTCAGCGGCGTGCGCAGATCGTGCGAAATATTCGCAATCAGCTCCTGCTGCAGCTTTTCGGTCGCCGCAAGCTCGGTTTTGGCGTAGTTAAGGGTTGCGTTCAGCTCCTCGACCTCGCGGTAGCCGCGCGCGTTGAAGTTGACCTCGTAATTCTTTTTGGCAAGCTGCTTTGCGGCGCTGTTTGTCTGCGAAATAGGCTTTGCGATGCGCCGGCTCGCATACAGCGAAAAGATGACCGACAGCAGCACAAACACGCACGACACCAAAATCATCTGGTTTTTGATTATCTCCAGCGTCGTGTTCAGCGGCGTGATCGACGAGGTGATGATCAAAAATGTCTGCTTGCCGTTGGTGCGGTCAAGGATATAGGTGTAGACAAGGCTTTCGTTTTCATCAACATTCGACTGATGTACCTTGGTTTTGGTGCTGTCGGCAGTGGACGATTCCTTAAGCATCTCCATTCGGCGCTTTGCGGTGTCCTCGGCGTCGTTTCTGTCCGTAAAGCTGGTTTTGCCGCCGTTGTCAACGGTTCTTTCGTAATATTTCAAAGCGTCGGAATACTCCACGTTCAGCCTGATCGCAGGGTTCTCATATGAACATTCGCGCGCGAACGTCGGCGCGCCGCCGCCTACGTTGTAAAGATACACCGACAGGGTGTACTGGTGCGCAACGCTGTCAATGGTCGTCCACACGTTTTTGTTGTATTCCACCGCGCGCGCAATGCGAGACGCGCCCTTTTCGACCTTCAGCGATTTTGAAACGGTGTACAGCGGCTTCAAAAAGAAAGACTGAAACACCCACAAAACGACAAGTATAATGCCGCCGAACACCAAAAAATAGCCAAGCAGCTTTAAGCGCAGCGGCAGTCTTTGCTTAAAATCATATAGTTTCAAAGCGATAGCCAACTCCTCTGAGCGTCACGATGCACTTGCTGTATTCGCCAAGGCTTTTGCGAAGCAGCTTGATGTGGGTGTCAAGGGTACGCTCATCTCCGAAGAAGTCATAACCCCACACCTCGCTGATCAGGCTTTCGCGCGTCAGGGCGATCCCTTTGTTGCGCACCATATAGAAAAACAGGTCGTATTCCTTTGGCGTCATCTCCACGCGCTTGCCGTCAATGCTCACGATCCTCGCGGAAAAATCGACTTCAAGTCCCTTGTAGGTGAACACATCCTTTTTTGCCGGCTCGCTGCCCTTGCCCGAACGCTTGATGACCGCGCCAACGCGCATCATCAGCTCCTTTGGCGAAAACGGCTTAACAACATAGTCGTCGCTGCCAAGCTCAAATCCGTGGATCTTGTCATATTCCTCGCCGCGCGCCGAAAGCATAATAATGGGCGTGTCGCGGAACTTGCGTATCTCGCGGCAGGCGGAAAAGCCGTCCAGCTCAGGCATCATCACGTCCATAATTATCAAATCAAAATCCTTTTGGCGGCAAATGCGTATCGCCTCCATACCGTCCACGGCTTCCTCAACCTCGTACCCCTCAAACTCGGCGTACTTGCGGATTATCTGACGAATACGAAATTCGTCGTCAACAACCAAAATCTTGCTCATGCTATCAAATCCTTTTTCCATAATACAAAATATACTTTATTGTATCACAAAATAAAAAATATTGAAATACCTGCGAAAAAGTTTTATAATAGAAAATGTAAAACTTTTGCTGCAGCAAACCGAAAGGAACAAAAATATGGACGTAAGGCAAATCGATGCGGCGCAAATCACCGCCGTTGTCAAAAAACTGTTTATGGATTGCAACTATTTCATCGGAAAGGATATAATGGCTCAACTGGAAGCCTCGCTCGAAATCGAGGATCAGCCGGTCGCCAAAAGCGTGCTGCGCCAAATAATCGAAAACGACAAAATCGCCGCGGCAGAGGAGATCCCCCTTTGCCAAGACACCGGAATGGCGGTGCTGTTTGTCGAGTACGGCGACAGAGTGTGCGTTGCGAACGGAAGCTTTGAGGACGCGGTGCAGCAGGGCGTTCGCGAAGCGTACACCGACGGTTATCTTCGCAAAAGCGTAGTCAGCGATCCGGTTTTCGACCGCGTGAACACGCGCGACAACACCCCTGCGATCATCCACACAAAAATCGTGCCGGGCGACAAGATCCGCTTTACCGCAGGCGGCAAGGGCTTCGGCAGCGAAAATATGTCTGCGATAAAAATGCTGACTCCTGCCTACGGAGTCGAGGGCGTCAAGCAGTTTATCCTCGATACCGTGCGCGCGGCAGGTCCCAATCCCTGCCCTCCGACAGTGGTTGGCGTGGGAATAGGCGGAACCTTTGAACGCGCCGCGCAGCTTGCAAAAAAGGCGACCTTCCGCGCCGTCAACACCAAAAACCCCGACGAGCGTTACGCGGCAATGGAGGACGAGCTGCTTGAAGCCATCAATCAAATGGGCTTCGGCCCTGCCGGCTTAGGCGGCAAAACAACGGCGTTGGGCGTCAACATCGAAACCGCGCCAACGCACATCGCCGGAATGCCCGTTGCCGTGAACATTTGCTGTCACGCGGCGCGCCACGCAAGCGCAGAGCTTTAATAGGAGGACATATGGAAAAACGAATCACGCTTCCGATCACGGATGAAGCCATCAAAGACCTGCGCGCGGGCGACAGCGTGCTGCTCAGCGGCGCCATCATCACAGGACGCGACGCTGCGCACAAGCGGCTGTTCGAGCTGCTTCAAAAGGGCGAGCCGCTGCCGGTGGACGTGCGCGGCGAAATCATTTACTACGTCGGTCCCGCTCCGGCAAAGCCGGGCTACGCCGTGGGTCCCGCCGGTCCCACGTCCAGCTATCGAATGGACAAATTCACTCCCGCTCTGCTCGATTTGGGAATGAAGGGTATGATCGGCAAGGGCGCCCGCTCCCAAGAGGTCATCGACTCCATTGTAAAAAACAAGGCGGTTTATTTTGCCGCGATCGGCGGCGCCGCCGCGCTGATAGCAAAAAGCATCAAAAGCGAAACTGTTTTGTGCTATGACGATTTGGGCACCGAAGCGATCCGCCGCTACACGGTAGAGGACTTCCCCTGCATCGTGGCGATCGACTGTCTGGGAAACAACGTTTATCAGCGATAAAATGCCAAAAATTTCCGCGCCGTGAATTGACAACGGCGCGGTTTAATATTATAATGTAAAGCGAGTATAAATTATATTAGTTGCAAACGCAAAAACGAGTATAAGTTATAGGAGAAAAAACAAATGCCGTTTATCAATGTAAAAACAAACACAAAACTGACCGCGCAAAAAAAGGAAATCATCAAAAGAAGACTGTTTGACATAATCGGGATCATTCCCGGCAAAAGCGACCGATATCTGATGGTCGCCGTCGAGGACAATGTAAATATGGCGTTTCACCGCGACAGCGACATAAACATCGCTATTGCGGAGGTCAAGCTGTTCGGCGGCTCCACAAAAGACGCCTACCAAAAGCTGACAAAAGCGATTTGCCTTGTGCTCAGCGACGAGGCGGATGTTCCGGGCGAAAACTGCTATGTCAAATTTGAGGAAACTGCCTATTGGGGCAACAACGGTTTTATGTTTTGACAATACTGTAAGGGGATACTTTATTATGAGAATAGTTGTTTTGGCGGGCGGCACCAGCACCGAACGCGACGTTTCAATATCATCGGGACTTTTGGTCGCCGGCGCGCTGAGAGAAAAAGGCCACGAGGTCGTGTTGCTGGACGTGTTCACCGGCTATGAAAAGGATATTTTCGATGTGGACGCTCTGTTCAAGCAGAACTACAGCTTTGTGTCGGAAATCAAGGTCGGCGAAACCATCTCCGACATCGACGAGGTAAGGGAGAACCGCCGCGATAAGTCCAACCGCTACCTCGGCGAAAATGTGATCGACATCTGCGCCTGCGCCGACATCACGTTTTTGGCGCTGCACGGCGGCGAAGGCGAAAACGGACAGATCCAGGCGACCTTCGACTTGCTTGGACTCAAATACACCGGTTCGGGCTATCTCGGCTCTGCGCTCGCAATGAACAAGGGACTTACCAAAAGCGTGCTGGTGCAGAACAAGGTGCTCACCCCTGCCGGCGCAATTTTTGACAGCGTAGAATCCGCCATGAGCTGGAACGTCTTTCCCTGCATCGTAAAGCCCTGCTCGGGCGGCTCCAGCGTTGGCATCACCATCGTCAGAACGTCCGGGGACTTCAAGCAGTCCGTGCGCGAGGCGTTCTCCTACGGCGAAAAAGAGATCGTCGTCGAGGAATATGTCAAGGGACGCGAATTTTCTGTCGGCGTAGTCGGCGGCAAGGCGCTTCCTCCGATTGAGATCATTCCCAACAGCGGTTTTTATGATTACAAAACCAAGTACCAGGCAGGCGCGGCTATCGAAAAATGTCCGGCTGACATCACGCCCGAACAAGATGACATAATGCGCAAGGCGGCGCTGGCTGTCTACAAAGCCCTTCATCTGGAAAGCTACGGCAGAGTGGACTTCATTCTTGACCGTGACAACAAAGCCTATTGCCTGGAGGCAAACACCCTGCCCGGTATGACGCCCACAAGCCTGCTTCCGCAGGAAGCCGCGGTAGAGGGTATCTCCTACGCCGATCTGTGCGAGCTGATCATCGAGACCTCCATGGCTAAATACAAGCAGTAAGGTGATTTATGAAACCGTTTACATTAGCTGAGATCGCCGCGGCGTGCGGCGGTGAATATGTCGGAAGCGATGCGATGAGATCCGCCGTCATCACCTCTGTCGAGCGCGACAGCCGCCAAATCAAGGACGGTTCGCTGTTCCTCGCCATCCCCGGCGAACGCGTTGACGGCCACGATTATATCGAAAAATGCTACGACAGCGGCGCGGTCTGCGCCGTGTGCGAAAAAGCGCCCAAAAACGCCAAAAAGCCCTACATCCTGGTACCTTCCACGCTGGAAGCGGTCAAGAAGATCGGCAGGGCGTACCGCGAAAAATTCGACATCCCCGTTGTCGGCGTGTCGGGCAGCGTCGGAAAAACCTCCACAAAGGAAATGCTGTACGCGGTGCTTTCGCAAAAATACAAAACCCACAAAACTCAGGGAAACCTCAACAACGAGCTCGGCGTTCCGCTGACATTGCTCAGTATGCCCGAAGATACCGAGGCGGCTGTGATCGAAATGGGCATTTCCGGCTTTGGCGAAATGACGCGTCTTTCCGAAATGGCTCAGCCCACCATCTGCGTGCTGACCATCATCGGCTGCTGTCATCTTGAAAATTTGGGAGACCGCGACGGTGTGCTGCGCGCAAAAACCGAAATGTTTTCAAACGCGCGCGAAAACGCGGAATTTATCCTCAACGGCGACGACGACAAGCTGCGCACCGTAACAGACGTTCGCGGCAAAGCGCCGGTGTTCTTCGGACTTGACAGGAACAACCGCTACTACGCCGAAAACATCGAAAACAACGGCGAGGGCGGCGTGCGCTGCACGCTGTGCTTCGACGGCGAGCGGCTGGACGTAACGATCCCCGCTATCGGCAGCTATATGGTGACAAACGCGCTTGCGGCAGTCGCGGCAGGCAGACTGCTGGGACTCAGCAACGAACAGCTCAAGCGCGGCGTGGAAGCCTACAAAACCGTCGGAAGCCGCGCCAACGTCGTCAAAACGGAATATCTGCGCATCATCGACGATTGCTACAACGCCAATCCCACCTCGGTCAAGGCGTCGCTTGACACCTTGAAAAACTTTGACGGCAGAACCGTTGCCGTCCTCGGCGATATGAAAGAGCTGGGAAAAAACGAGCTTGCGCTTCACTACGACACCGGCGTGTATGCCCGCGAGCAGGGCGTTGACAGCGTCATCGCCGCAGGCCCGCTTGCAAAAGAGCTCGCCAAGGGCGCGGACGGCGTATGGTTTGAAAACATCGACGAGCTTTGCAAGGCTCTGCCCAAGCTGCTGAAAAAAGGCGACACCGTGCTTGTCAAGGCTTCCCATTCCATGCAGTTTGAAAAAATCGTGCAGTACTTAAAAGAAATGAAAGTTGTCTGAAAGGAAGAAATACGATGTCAGTATCCTATATGACACATCCGTTAATAAAGCATAAAATCACGCTGCTGCGTATGCAGTCAACAGGTACCGGCGAATTTCGCAAGCTGATCGAGGAAATCGCTATGCTGATGGGTTATGAGGCGCTGGCTGATTTGCCTACCGCGGACGTCGAAGTGCAAACGCCTATCGAAAAAACCGTCCAGCCTGTTCTAAACGGCAAAAAACCGGCGGTCGTACCGATTCTGCGCGCGGGCTTGGGAATGGTAAACGGCATTCTGGCGCTGATCCCCAACGCCAAGGTCGGTCACATCGGTCTGTTCCGCGACCCCGAAACCCATCTTCCCCAAGAATATTACTGCAAGCTGCCCGAAGCAATTGACGAGCGTCAAATCATCGTGGTTGATCCTATGCTCGCCACCGGCGGCTCGGCGGTTGCCGCTGTTGATTCCATCAAGGCGCGCGGCGGCATAAAAATCAAGTATATGTCCGTCATCGCGGCGCCTGCGGGCGTCAGCACATTGATGAAGGCACACCCCGACATCCAGCTGTATGTCGGTTGTCTTGACCGAGGCTTAAACGAAAACGCCTACATTTGCCCCGGTCTGGGCGACGCCGGCGACCGTATTTTCGGCACAAAATAGTTTTGTAATCTACGGGAGCCGCTCGGCTCCCGTTGCTTGTTTCACCGCATACGCGGTAAAAAAGTACACATACTAATCAAAAGGAGGAATACCCAATGGCAAACAAATACGAAGGCACAAAAACCGAACAAAACCTGCGCGCTGCGTTTTCCGGCGAATCGGAGGCGCGAAACAAGTATACCTACTTTGCGTCAAAGGCAAAGAAGGACGGCTTCGAACAGATCGCCGCACTGTTTTTAAAAACAGCCGACAATGAAAAGGAACACGCAAAAATGTGGTTCAAGGAGCTCAACGGCATCGGCTCAACGCCCGAAAACCTTGCGGCTGCCGCCGACGGCGAAAACTACGAATGGACAGATATGTACGAAGGCTTTGCAAAAACCGCCGAGGAAGAAGGCTTTCCCGAGCTTGCGGCAAAGTTCCGCGCCGTGGGCGAGATCGAGCGCCATCACGAGGAACGCTACCGCGCGTTGCTGAAGAACGTTGAAATGCAGGAGGTCTTTGCAAAAAGCGAGGTCAAGGTGTGGGAGTGCCGCAACTGCGGACACATCGTCGTCGGCGAAAAAGCGCCGGACATTTGTCCTGTCTGCGCCCATCCGCAGGCGTATTTTGAGATCCACGCGGAAAACTATTGATCGACTTGTAAAATGTAAAGGGCTGACCGTTCGGTCAGCCCTTTAATACTAATTCCTGATAGAAAGTAGACTTATATTTTGCGAAAAATAGACCGCAAAGATTGTCTACTTTTTTATTAGGTATTAGTATAAGGTTTTATTTATAGATGATGTCGGTAACAGGATTAAAATCTTTGTCAAATCCAATGTAAACAAGCGGCTTTCCGGCGTCTTCGGGAATGGTGAAGGTGCCGTCCTTTGTAGCGGCGATCACGCGTCCGCCGCCTTCGATCTGCGCGGGATTGACCTGATCATAAAGCAGCGTCTGCACGTCAACGTCCTTAAAGGCTTCCGGGTCATTGCTGTCGTACTTAAGCATCGACAAATAGAAGTCAAGCGCCAGCTTGCTCATCCACTTTTCATCCTCGGTCTTGAAGTTCAATTCAGCGGGATAGCTGTATTTGCCGTCAATGTCGGACGCAACAGTTTCGGGAACAGCGTGATACAGCGCTTCGGCGGTGCTCAGCGTCGGGCTGAAGCTTGTGCGCCAGTAATTATGCAAGTTGTGGAACACGTCCTCGCCGGCAAGGTTTTCCATATACATTGAGAACAGGAATACCGAACCGTAAACGCCGGCGTCGACCGAGAAGGGAGACATATTTGTGGCAAAGTTGAAAAGCGACTGACCGTTGCGCAGCAAATCGGAGTTCGCCAAATACTCATATCTGCCGTCCTCTTTTTGAATACCGGGATACAGCTTTTCCTCCGCGTAACCGGACATCGCCTCGTTCAGCCAAGTGTCGGTTTCAAGACGCTTGCCCAGCTCAAACATATCGCTTGCGTTGATCAAATGCTGAAATTCGTGTGCAATAGTGGCGTTTATTGTTCTGATGTTGGCAGCAGACAAATAACTGGTGTTGATATGCACCATTGCGTGGTTAAGGTTAAAGCCTTTTGATTCCGCCACTGCTTCCGAAATCTCGTCGGTGGAAAAAATGTCGGTTTGGCAGAAATAACCGCCGATGTTTTTTCCGATGTCATGGAACATCAGGTGGATTTTGCCGCCCTTATCCGCATATCTGGGCTCGCCGAACAACGCAACGTCCTTGTCGTAAATCGTGCTGTCAAATTCCTTCGCTATGCTTTCCGCAAGGCTTTTGTCGCTGTTTTCTTTCGAAAGCATCCAAACATAGCACTTTTCCCCAACATATTCACAGGTAAATTCGCCCTTGTACAAGTAACCTGCCGAAAAGTCTGGACAATAGAAGAAGCTGTGCTTTTCGCCTTTTTTATATGTGGGCGCAATAAACCCTGCGCGGTCGGCGGAGAAATCCGCGTCCGATGTATCGCCTACCAATTTGTCAAGCCCGTTTTGCGCAACGGTGAGGGGTTCTTCCTGCTCCTCCACCGAGCCTGCGCGTTTCATCTGCGGATTCACCCACTTCATATCGCCCGACGGGATCTTTGTGTTGTTATCCAGTTTCTCGTTATAAACCGCCGGATTGTAGATCATCACATAAGAAATGTCGCTGCGTCCCTCAAATCCGCCCGAGACTGCCGCCGGCGCTGCTTCCTTAGAGGATTCATCCGCCTTGGATTCAACAGCGCTTTGACCTGCGTCATCCTTTTTGTCCGAGCTGCCGTTGCTGCATCCCGCCATCGCGGTTGCAAGCATCGAAACGGCAAGCAGACCTGCCAAAAATTTTTTCATCCGTATCTTCCTTTCACTAAAGCCTTGTTATTAAATCGCAAAGCGATCTTTGGTTGTATTATAATACAAAACTCAGCAAAAAGTCAATGATTTTTAGGACAAAACAAACAGAGCCGACACGGCGGTGTCGGCTTTGCTTTGTTATTATAAAAAAGGGGAAAAAGTGAAAATCTTGATTAATAGCGGCTGTTGGTGATGTATTCCTTTGCGGTTTGCTTGCCGGTGACGTTAAGTCCTTTGTCGGTCACAAAGCGCACGGGAATGTTGTGCCACTTGTTGTCGATGGTCTGATACTTCAAAATCGCGTTGGTAACTCCGGCATACTGACCGATGGCGCGGAAGGTGTATTTGTTGGTCTTAAAATCATAGGTCACCTTGATCTTTGCCGCGGTGCTGTCGGCGGTGTAGTCCCAGTCATAACCTCTTGCGGTTTTGCCGTAGGCGAAGAACACACAGTTCTTCGGCGCCTTAGCGGTGGCTGACACAGCCGCGGGTGCGGTTGCCGCCGAAACGCCTACCGATGAAATTGCCGCGCCTGCCGATACAACGCAAAGCGCTGCCATAACTGTTCCGATTACCTTTGTTTTGATGTTGTTCTTTTTCATGATGATTACTCCTTTTGTAATTGATTTATTTCAGTTCGGTGTTGTTCCCTTGACTGTGATTAAAGTATATCAGACCGACTATAACAACATCATAACAAAAAACACGGATTTTAAAAAAATTTTAAAAAAATTCAAAAAAGTTTTAAATCCGAAGAAAAACTATTGCCGTCAGCCCTGCGCCTTGTTATACTATATATAATAGAGAAGAGCAAAACGAACACACTTCAAGCAACAAATAATGAAAGAAATCAGAAAGAAACTAAAAAAGGCACACCTGAGCAA
>JBGUOX010000045.1:0-10720 GCA_045129995.1 Ruminococcus sp.
TCATTCCCCCGAGGATGAAGCGCTCAGGAAATCTCTGCTCAAAGAGCTGCTGGGAGGCTGCGGAGAAGAGATCGCGGTAAAACCGCCGTTTCATTGCGACTACGGCTACAACATTTTTGTGGGCGAGGACTTTTTCATGAACTTTGACTGCGTGTTTCTGGACGCCGCGCCCATCAGGATCGGCGCGCATTGTATGATCGGACCGAAAACCTGTATCTACGCAATCGGTCACCCTTTAGACGCGGAATCAAGGAGAAAGAAGATCGGTATCCCCAAGCCGGTCACCATCGGCGATAACGTCTGGATCGGCGGCGGGGTCACGATACTCCCCGGCGTTACGATCGGCGACAATACGGTTGTTGCTGCCGCCTCGGTTGTAACGAAATCATTTCCCGATAATGTGGTGGTCGCGGGAAATCCGGCGCGTATCATAAGAGAACTCAGTAACAGCGAAGAAGTGTGAACGCGAGTATAAATGCAGTAAACTAATAATAGACATACAAGGAATGATCATATAAAATGATTGATTACTTACTGCAGGATGTGCAGTAGATGAAACGACTATACAAAGCTGTAAGTGTACTGATGTCGCTGATAACGGTATTCAGCGTGTTTGCTATCGTTCCGCTCGAAGTGAGCGCGGCTGAGGGTATTGAATATATCTACCGTTGGTGGGATTCCGGTGCTCAGGAAGTTAAAAGCGAAACCAGAATCTGTACAGATTACACGGAGCTGAATGATCGCTCTTCGAGTTATTTAGGTTCCTATTCGTCAAGTGTTTCATTCAATTGTCGCTTCATATTATCTGTAAAAATAATTAAAACGACTGATATTCATCGGATTGCTTAACCTGAAAGAAAGTTTGATGTTTTTCATTTATAAATGTCATAGGGATAGCCTCGCTTTCCTTTATATATCTCTTAAGTCTGCGGAGGAAACCGCTGTGTTTGATTTCGTTCATCGTATCGTTCATGATTTCTTTGACAGACGCAACGCCGACGGAAATCCGTTCCTCTAAGCAAACGCATTTTGGAACCAAGCATCCTTTTTTCTTTCCACCATAGTAACCGCAGTATTCGCAATCGCACATTTCGGCAGTATAGCGAAAGTTGCCTGTCACTACGATCCCCGATCCTCTCGGGTAAAAGTTTGGTATGCCCTTCATCATTTTTTCCATGCTGCGGTCATACCTGTTTTCTGTAAATATCAATGTTCTCACACTCCTTACTATTTTGTGAAATAAAAAAAGAGCCAACCGCTCATTTCTAAACGATTGGCTCAATTTATTAAACGGGTAAAAGAATTTGACCTTCTTTTTACCCGTTATTTACCCGTTATTTTTTGTATTTGGTTGTCTGTATTGTGTGTTTTCGGGGGTCCATTTCCCTGAAAAACGGTAAAATAGCCGTTTTACATCTACGTTTTTGTACGCTCGCGGACATGCCTCTGAGACGTGAAAAAGCCCGATAAAATCGGGCTTTTCGGGGCGAATATCTTTTTTATTCGCATAGGTTGGTGCGCCATCAGGGACTCGAACCCCGGACCAACCGGTTATGAGCCGGTAGCTCTGACCAACTGAGCTAATGGCGCGTTTGCTTGTCTATTATAGCAGACTTTGCGGTGCGTGTCAATTCTCTGTCACAAATTTTTCAATCTCAATATTGCACTTTTTACAGATATTTGCTATACTGTAATAGAATGAGTTTAAAGTGAAAGGGTTGTGGCATATGGCAGTTATTAAACCGTTTAGGGGAATGAGATTCAATACCGATAAGGCAGGCGAGCTGAAAACGCTTTGCTGTCCGCCTTATGACATCATCAGCGAGGAAGAGCGCAAGGCGTTTATTGCGCAGAATCCGTATAATGTGATCCGCCTTGAGCTTCCAAAGGAAGGCGAGGATGTTTACGCGCGTGCAGGCGAGGTGCTGGATCTGTGGCGCAGAAAAGGCATTTTGATTCACGAAGACAAACCTGCCGTCTACATCTATGAAATGGAGTTCAACGCCTACAACAAGCGCCGTACCGTAAAAGGTATCATCGCTCGCGTAAAGGTGGAGGAGTTCTCCAAGGGCGTGATTTTGCCGCATGAGTTTACGCTTTCCAAAGCAAAAACCGACCGCTTTAATCTGATGAAGGCGACCAACTGCAATTTCAGTCAGATCTACGCTTTGTATATGGACAGCGCCCACACCACGCTGCGCACAATCGACGCGCTGTCAAAAATCGACGCCGCCTACCGGTTTACCGACGACGACCGCATCACGCATCGCCTCTGGGTAGTTACCGACGAAAAAGTGATCGCAAAGCTGACAGCGGACTTTGCCGACCGCAAGCTTTACATCGCCGACGGTCACCATCGCTACGAAACCGCGCTTAATTACCGCGACTACTGCCGTGCCAACGGCATTTCCAAAGAGGGCGACGCGCAGGATTATCAAATGATTTATCTTGTCGATATGGAGCACCCGGGACTTGTGGTGTTCCCGACGCACCGCTTGGTACGCGATTTGGAAGATTTTGACAAGGATAAAGTCCTCGCCGGCTGCGAAGAATACTTCGGTATCGAAAAATACACAAGCGTCGGCAATATGAATACCGTCCTCGGCGAAAAATACCGCGAGGGCAAAAAGGCGTTTGCTTTCTATTGCGGCAAGGGCGAATGGTATTTGCTTACGCTCAAGGATATTGACGTCATGGCAAAGGTGCTGCCCGACGTCAGCAAGGCGTCACAGCAGCTTGACGTCAGCGTTTTGCACAGCCTGATCCTGGAAAAGACCATGGGCATCGACAAGGAAAATATGGCAAATCAAGTCAATCTTACCTACACCAAGTTCTTCGAGGAAGCTATCGTCGGCGTTGACAGGGGCGACTTCTGCTGTTCCTTTATTTTGAATCCCACGCGTGTAACCGAGATCCGCGACGTTGCGGCGGCAGGCGAGAAGATGCCGCAAAAATCCACCTATTTCTACCCCAAGATGATTACGGGTATGGTGATGAACGATATTGGAGTGGAATAAATGACCGTTTTTACCGTTTTTACCGGCGGCACCATCAGCTGCTCGGCAAAGGATGGCGTTTTGGCGCCGGACAATCAAAACGGATTTTTCCTGCTTGATTTGGCAAAACAGGCAGGTGTTAAGGCTGCGTTTGAAACAACGCAGCCTTATACTATCCTCAGCGAAAACCTGAGCGCAGAGCATCTCAAAGCACTGCGCCGCTGTCTTAAAAGCGCGGCGGCGGACGGCTTTGACAAAATCATCGTCACCCACGGCACAGACACGCTGGCATATACCGCCGCGTATCTCGACTTGGTTTTCGGCAGCGCGGATATTTCCGTCGTGCTGGTTTCCGCAAATTATCCGCTTGCGGACAAGCGTTCCAACGGCTTGCAAAACTTTCTTGCGGCGGTCAGCCTGCTTGAAAGCGGCGAGCGCGGCGTGTTTGTCACCTATCAAAACACAGGCGACAGCGCCGTAACGGTACACCGAGCCGCCCGACTTTTGCCGCACACTCCGTATGACGACCGTGTGGAAAGCGTTTTCAATATGCCGTACGGTGTTGTTCGCGACGGCATTTTTGAGAAAAACACAGCTTTTCGCGAAGACGAGCGCGAAGACCTTTCCGGCTGTGAGCTGAACGGCAGAGTGTTGCCGGTGCGACCGTACGTCGGGATCACCTATCCTGCTTTGACAAATGACGTCAAGGCGGTTCTTTTGGAGGGCTGGCATTCGGGCACGCTGCCTGTGGAAAGCGAAGCCCTGCAAAGCTTTTGCCGCGAAGCCGCGGAAAAGCAGATCCCCGTATATCTCACGGGCGATCGGGACGGCTTTGCTTACGAAAGCAAGCAAGCCTTTAGCGCGCTTTGCGTCCGACCGTTGCCGCCAATGTCGCCCATCGAAGCATATATGCGGCTGTGGTTAAAATGATATGTGCAGCCAACAAAAAAAGCCCCTGAAAAGGGGCTTTTCAGCGTCCTTGACGCTTTATTGATAATCAAATACGCTTGCCCATCTAAGCAGAAGCTCGCGCTCCTCGGGATTGCCCTTGACGGACTGCGATGCGGCGACGATCGGCATCCAGTTGTTAATGTACTGGCGTGCGGTGTCGCTTTTGAAGCAGTACAGCTTCAGATACTTTTCAGCCAGTTCCTCCTGACCGTTAAGCATAAACAGCAAATAAGTTCTCGCGGCGTCGGCGGCGCCGTTGCCCTGGGTGGCGTGCGACCAGTCGATGATGTAAGGCGTGCCGTCGGGCGTAATGATAACGTTGGATGGGTTGAAGTCGCCGTGGCAAACCTTGTTGTGCGTTTTCATACTCGCAAGGCGCGTGTGCAGCTCGTAACGTGTGGTAGCGTCCAAATCTGCCTGGCTGATCTTATCCTGCATCTTATCCTTAAGGCGCTTGAGCAGAGGACATTTTTTGCTTAAGATCTTAAGCTGGACGTCCACGAACATGTTCATATATTCGTCGATTTTATCGGGATCCTCGTCCATCAGCTCTTTAAGTGTCTTGCCCTCGATGTAGTCGGAAATGATCGCCCACTTGCCGTCGATTTTGGTGACCTCTTCGATTTTTGGAATATTCAAGCCGGTTTCCTCAACGCGAGCCTGATTCAGCGCTTCGTTAAGAATATCGGACTTGGGAAAAGACTCGTCAAACACCTTGGCGACAAGGTTGCCGTCGCGGTACAGTTTTTTATGTTTTCTTTCAGCAATAACATTATCGAGTTTCATAAATGAACTCCCTTCCATATGGATTTGCCAGCGGATACACTGCCGCACTGTAACTATTATACAATAAAACAGGCTTTTAGTATAGTAGTAATTTTGCATAAAAGCCAAAAAAAACTTTGTGCAATCTGATAATGCTCCATTGCGTTGACAGAAGCGGTGAAGCTATTTATAATAAGGATAAGACGGAAAAATTATGAAAAGACGCAAGGAGGCAACAATGGAGAAAAAATCATTTATCGGATTAGCCAAGGCAATCGGTTTGACAGCGGCCATCCCGTCCGCTGTTTGGATAGTCTACTGGCTGGTTACGGCGGTGCGCGCGGTCATCGACTGGACGATGTTCCGTGACGATATGTTTGACAACATCGCCAACGCGGACTTTGCCACGCGGTTTTTTGTCGGTCAGCCAATGCAGCTCGCTACGGGCGTTCTCACCGGTTTGTATTTTACTATGCTGTTTGCGCTGGCGCTGCTCGGACTTCCGCTGCTGCTTACAGGCGTCGCCAATCTGCGCGCCAAACAGCCGCAGTTCTGCTTTGCAATGACGGTAATGGCGTGCTTTGCCGCGCTGCTCGGATTGCTGACGTTGGTAGCAGGCGACGTTTGGTGGCTCGGCGTCGCGCTGCTGGAGCTGGCGTCGCGTGCGGTGCTGATTATATTGCTGCTATATTACACCACGCAGAAGAAGAAACAGCAGTGATAGGTGAAACACGATTATGAAAGAGAAAAATTTACGTATCCTTGTTGCTGTGATTGCCGTTGTCACTGCTGTCACATGGGTGACTTATCTGTTTTTCCGTATCGGATTGGTAAATCCGTTAGGAAGGTTTTTCCCTAAAACACTGGAGGATCCGGGAACTTTTATGTTTTTAGGCGTTCCGGTTCTTGCAACCGGTTTGGCGGTGAGTATTTTCCTGATGTTTTTTATGATGATTGTCATTCCAGTGGAGCTGTATTTTGTTATCAGCGGCGTTTTGTTGGCGTGGAAAAATCATTTTATTTTTAAGAATATCATGTTGGCAATTAACATTATTTCGGTGCTGGCATTGCTGTTCATGCTTCCGCTAGCGCTGTCTATGCCGTATTTCCCCGAGGACATGCTTTTTTGGATAAGCCTTGCCGGCAGGGCAGCAACACTGGTGCTGTTAATTTATTACACCGTGCGGACAAGGAAACAAAATAACAGAAGATGATAAAAGACGCCCCGTGAGTTTTTCACGGGGCGTTTACTTTATGGGTTATACTGCATTATACAGCGTTCTTGTTGTTGCCATAGTAGGCGTTGAGGTACATCTGCTTGATCTCGCTCATCAGCGGATAACGCGGATTTGCGCCGGTGCACTGGTCGTCGAAAGCCTGCTCGGTCATTTCGTCGAGCGTTGCAAGGAAGTCCTCCTCGCTTATGCCGTAGTCGGCGATTGTTTCCTTAATGCCGACGCGCGCCTTCAAAGCGTTGATGCCGTCGATCAGGTTCTCCACGCTTTCCTTGTCGTTCTTGCCGGCAAAGCCGAGGAACTGAGCGATCTCCGCATAGCGCGCAAGGGTGTGCGGATGGTCATACTGCGGGAAGGTACCCATCTTGGAGGGAACCTCCGCGGAGTTAAAGCGAATGACCTGCTCAAGCATCAGGGCGTTTGCAACGCCGTGCGCAATGTGATGGAACGCGCCGAGCTTGTGAGCCATTGAATGGCAAACGCCGAGGAAGGCGTTTGCGAACGCCATACCTGCCATGGTGGCCGCGTGCGCGACCTTTTCACGAGCAAAGGGCTCGTTTTGACCGTTTTCATAGCAAGCCGGCAGATATTCGAAGATGACCTTCAGCGCCTTAAGCGCCAGACCGTCTGTGAAGTCGGTCGCCATCATGGAAGCGTATGCCTCCAGTGCGTGAGAAACAGCGTCAATACCCGAAGCGGCGGTCAATCCCTTGGGACCGCTCATCATATTGTCCGCGTCCACGATCGCCATATTCGGCATCAGCTCATAATCCGCAAGCGGATATTTGATGCCGGTTTCCTGGTCGGTGATGACCGCGAAGGGAGTAACCTCCGAGCCGGTGCCCGACGAAGTGGGGATAGCGATAAAGTACGCTTTTTCGCCCATCTTGGGGAAGGTGTATACGCGCTTGCGAATATCGGAGAAGCGCATTGCCATATCCTGGAAATCCGCGTCCGGATGCTCATACAGCACCCACATTATCTTTGCGGCGTCCATCGCGGAGCCGCCGCCGAGTGCGATGATAACGTCCGGCTCAAATTTGCGCATCGCCTCCGCGCCGTTTTGCGCGGAAACAAGCGACGGGTCAGGCTCAACGTCGGAAAAGACGGTGTAGGGAATACCCATCTCGTCAAGCTTGTCGGTGATCGGCTTGGTGTAGCCGTTTTTATACAGGAAGCTGTCGGTGACGATAAAGGCTTTCTTTTTGCCCAGCACGTCCTTAAGCTCCTGCAGCGCAACGGGCATACAGCCCTTTTTGATATATACCTTTTCAGGCGCTCTGAACCACAGCATATTCTCTCTCCTCTCGGCAACGGTTTTGATATTCAGCAGGTGCTTAACGCCCACGTTATCGCTTACCGAGTTGCCCCCCCAGGAGCCGCAGCCGAGTGTCAGTGAGGGAGTGAGGTTAAAGTTGTACAGGTCGCCGATGCCGCCCTGCGAGGACGGTGTGTTGACAAGGATACGGCAGGTTTTCATCCTTGCCGCAAACTTGCCGATCTTTGCGCGCTCATTCACCGCGTCAATGTAAATCGAGGAGGTGTGACCGTAGCCGCCGTCGGCGATCAGCTGTTCAGCCTTGGCGATCGCGTCGTCAAAATCCTCCGCCTTGTACATCGCAAGTACAGGACTCAGCTTTTCGTGGGCAAATTCCTCGCTGATGTCAACGCTCTCGACCTCGCCGATCAAAATCTTGGTGCTTTCGGGAATCGTCACGCCGGCAAGAGCGGCGATCGTCACAGGCTTTTGACCTACGATCTTCGCGTTTAGCGAGCCGTTGATGATGATGGTTTTGCGTACCTTGTTGATCTCTTCATCATTAAGGAAGTAGCAGCCGCGCGCCTTAAATTCTTTTTTGACCTTGGCATACAGCTTTTTGTTAACGATAACGCTTTGCTCGGACGCGCAAATCATACCGTTGTCAAAGGTTTTAGAGTGAATGATCGAGTTTACAGCCAGCAGAATATCCGCGCTTTCTTCAATGATGGCGGGCGTATTGCCTGCGCCAACGCCCAAAGCCGGCTTGCCGCTGGAATAAGCGGCTTTAACCATGCCGGGACCGCCGGTGGCAAGAATGCAGTCGGCTTCCTGCATCAGCATATTGGTAAGCTCCAGCGAGGGAACGTCGATCCAGCTGATGATGCCTTCGGGAGCGCCTGCCTTGACAGCCGCCTCCAAAATAAGCTTCGCTGCGGCAATGGTGCTCTTTTTTGCGCGCGGATGCGGACTGATGATAATACCGTTGCGTGTTTTAAGGCAAATAAGCGCCTTAAAAATCGCGGTAGAGGTGGGGTTGGTGGTTGGGATAACAGCGGCGATCACGCCGATCGGCTCGGCGATTTTTTGCGTGCCGTATACCTTGTCCTCTTCAACAACGCCGCAGGTCTTAAAATCCTTGTATGCGTTGTAGATATATTCGGAAGCAAAGTGATTCTTGATCACCTTGTCCTCCACAACGCCCATTCCGGTTTCCTCCACAGCCATCTTGGCAAGCGGAAGGCGTTCGCGGTTGGCGGCGGTTGCGGCGGCAAGAAAGATCTTGTCCACCTGTTCCTGTGTAAACGTCGCAAATTCTCTTTGCGCCGCTCTCACACGTTCCAGCGCGGCATCAAAGGATTCAACGCTGTCGACGATAGGATATTCTTTGTTGCTCATAAAATCTACCCTCTTAATTACTATAGTGCCATTCACCGACGGGGTGAAAACAAAGGCTTGCCGGTGTTATCTTTTCAGTTCCTCAAGCTTGATGTTGTGCGACTTTGCGTACTGTGCGCCGCAGGAGCCGGTGTAAGCCTTGATGACCATATCCTTCGGGCATTCATTAAAGGCGGTTTCGGCAATGCCGGTGATCGACAGCGGAATGGTTACCTCTGCAAGCTTCGGGCACTGGAAGAACAAATACTCATCCAGCGTGCTCAGCACATTGTCGGTTTCGGGAATGACAATAGAAGTGATTCCCGATGCGGAGAACGCGTAGGGACCGATCTTCTTCAAAGTTTTGGGAAGGGTGATCTTTTCAAGGTTTTCGCAGTACCAGAACGCGTGGCTGCCGATAGTCTTAACGCCTTCGGGGATCACGATCTCCTTAAGGCTGTTGCAGCGCGCAAAAGCGTAGTCCTGGATCTCGGTCACTGAATTGGGGATGGTAACGCTTTCAATGTCGGATTCCTTGAACAGGTCACGCTCGATAACCGTGACAGCCGCTCCGTCAACAGAAGCGGGGATCTCCACTTTCTTTGACTTGCCGTTATACTGAGTGACCTTAACCTCGTTTTCGTTAAGGTGATAGTAGCCGAAATCGCCCTTTACCAGGCTGGGATCGGTAGGCTCAACCTTGTAGCCCGGCGCGTTATCGGAGGACTTGGTTGCGTCGTCCTCAGTTTTACTTTTTTGACAGCCGCAGCCCGCGGAAGCAAAGGCTACGCTCGCGCACAGTACAGCGGCGAGGATCGCAGATACAATCTTTTTCATTTTACAAAAATCCTTTCGTTCGGGAACACTATAATTTTTCGACGGATCCTATTGTACCACCGTTGCAAAATCTTTGCCGATGTCCTTTTTGCTTTTATCGTGTTGCCCGGTATTTTGTTTTTTAGCATAAGCTTAAGTGCAGAACCGGCAAAAACGGTGCCATAAAATCCTAATCGTTTTTTATTATACTATAAAAGACGGTTGGTTGCAATCGGTTTTTTCAAGATTTCCGAAAAACTTTTGTGGGAAATGCTAAATCAATGCGTTTGATTTGAAAGCGGCATCAGCCTGTAAAGTAAAAAAACGCACTGAAAAAGAGCAGCCGCCGGCTCGCTTTCGCGGCGAAAGCGTTTACAAGCCTTGACGTTTTTATATATATAAAGGAAAAGGGAAGGGGTGATTTGTGGATTTTTGCAGAAGTTTACGAAATTGTAATCAAATCTGTCAAAATAATTCCGCTGCGGAAAAACACCTTGAGCACATTGACTGAATTTTCCTAATAGAGAAAAAAGTGGGGGAAAAAGGTTGACTTTTTGAAAACCTGATGCTATAATTGTTACAAACCTGTTAACAAATCGCGTTTCAAATGTAACAATTCGGTTACAGCGCATAGATTGATTTGAAAATATTGGAGGTAATAGAAATGAACAGGATTAAAAAAGTCCTTGCCGTGACGCTCAGTGCTGCCACCATCGGCAGTGTTGCAGTTGTCGGTTCCGGCATGAGCGCCGGTGCTTCCGGCACAGGCGCAGGTCTTGCGGAGTACGCGCTTAACGCGTACTATGAAGGTTGGTCTTACGTATGGGGCGGCGCAGAACCCGGCGCGGTCGACTGCTCCGGTTTGATTTGGTCATATTGCGGCGGTGACCGCACCAGTATGCTGTCCGACGCTCAGGCAAACGGCAGAGACTGGGGCTATGTCTCCGACGGTATCCCCAGAGTACACGGCCTTGGCCTTTCCCGCCCGAACCACGTTGGCGTCTATATCGAGGACGGTATGGAAGTCGACGCCCGCGGCAGCGACTACGGCGTTTGCTATCAGCAGATCGGCGAAAACGGTTGGAACAACTGGGACTGCTGGTTCAAGCTGACAGCGGTTGATTATCCCACCGAAGGCTGGGAAAACTTCAACGGCAACTACTATTATTACGAGGACGGCGAATACATCGTTGACACCTCAAGAACAATTGACGGAACTACTTATTACTTTGATTCAAAGGGTCATTCCAGTACGACTCCTTCCGGTGCGAGTACTTCTTCGAGCAGCAAATCTTCCTCTTCAAGCTCCCAGAAGTCCTCGT